>DCDB01000126.1 GCA_002316215.1 Lachnospiraceae bacterium UBA1066
GCAATAATATAATTCAAATTATTAAAACGGCCTTCTGGAAAAATACATGATCCTCCTACATCGAATAGCGAATTTTTTTCATGTACTCTAAATGTAGTTCCTTTAGATCCACTTCCTGTATAAGTAATGCCCTCTTTAAGATAATACTCTTGGTTTCTTAATACAGATTTCTTGTAACTCCGTAATTCCTTACCGTTGTCACCCCAATTTAGGACAGCCCAGTTATTACCATACCATTTGCAATAAGGGCCCCCTTTTGCATATCTATACCATTTCTCAGCAATAGGATTTGCATAATCCCTACTAACTTCCCACCATAATCTAACGAACCTTTCGTTTTTCGATGTGGCAATACCTTGGGCCACTTTAATTCCTGATTCATCGATGGACTTTTCCTCAAATTTCTTTCTTAGGCCTTCAGAAATATTAAACATAAAAGGCATACCATCAATTTTACGAAAATCTTGAGGGTTTATAATCCGAACCCTATAATTTTCTTTGTTATCAAGTACATCCTCAATACATTTTTCAAAAGATTGTTTTTTATACTTTTCTTGCTGATTTTCAGTAATATTAAAATAAAATACATTTCCTTTTTCTTTGTTCGACGACACTTTTATAATTTGCCATACAGCATCCAACAGTATGCCAGGCCCAAACAGATTAACTCTATCTAATCCAAAATCCACAAGTATATGAAGGTCTCCTTGTGTAAGAATAAGTTTCCGAATATCCTTAAATGTATCAATATTCATAAACGTATGCGGATGTATCATAGCCACAAAGCCTTCATTAATTGCATAGTTTATGTTTCTTTTAATAAAGCACGCATAAAGATTGGTAGTGCAGTTATATGGTTTTTTATAATTATTCTCTATAAATATTCCTAACTCTGTTCCGCTATAAGCGGCGCTATCTGTATAGGGTGGATTGCTTGTAACAACATCATATCTAGATGTAACTATTTTTAAAAAAGACAATGCTGTAGATGTGTTTTCCGCATAGAATTTTTTTCGATCATCAATTGCATATTTACTCACAGCAGCACTAAGCTTCTCATAAAAGTTTTTCTCAAAGAAATCATATTCTTCTGCTTTTTCAAACGTAAATAATGAAAGTTGCGCATCTCCAATATCTTCTTTAAGAGCTTTTTTTGTAGCTTCAAATTTTTCATCAATCTGAAGCAAGGATCCAAATTTATGCGCCTGTTGTAGATCTTTCCAAACATCTTTAAGCAAATCGCTAAACTGCTTTGAAAAATATTGTACATCAAAAAGATTACCTATTTCACTGTACTCTGGCAAACGGAAGCTGGCGCTAACCACATTGTAATGATCAATATGAATTGTCCTTCTCTTCGTCTTTGCTTTTATAAAAAGCCCTGCCTTAGTAAGTTGCACAGCTCTTTCATCGAGATCAATACCATGCAGATTATTTTCAATAATAAGTCGTGGTACATCACGCTTTGAATACTCCGCACCGTAATTATCGATCTGATCCATATACATTTCATAAAGCAGATCAAAACAATAAATGAGGAAATTTCCCGATCCAACGCAGGGATCTAACAAGACGCTATCTTTGATACAATGTGCTTTTTCCGAATATGTAGTCCGATGCCCGTAGAAATCGCTATTCTGCGGGCTTTTCCGGCTTTCTGCTGCTCGGACACAGTGTGAAAAAGAGGCACAGGTAGCCCTCGCTGCTGTTGCTGTCATGGCTGTCTGCACCTCCTTCCGAAACCCTTAACAGGGTAAAATTAAAATGTTTACAATCCTTAAAATGTATAGGAAACCTTAAAAGGTTTACTGGGCTTGACTTACGGTTGCTTCCACTTTTGCTGTTTTTTCTACATAGTCCAATATTCCTTCAAGAGTGTCATAGTAGATAATCTCAGTATCATCGGTCTTCTTTGCTATATATACATAACCAACATCGGCCTTCTTCTTATACACAACAAGTACTCGTTCGCCCTGCTTATTATCATAGTAAGCATATTTTTCAGCGCTATCTGTATATTCAGCGTGGTATTTAACGCTTAGGCCTTTCTTCCGAGCCTCAATGTAGAGCACATAGGAATACAATTCACGATTAATCGAATTCGTTTGTGTTCTCGACAGAAGCAGAATGTCATCATTATTGTTTCTACGAATGAACCGCTGAGGAATGGCAAATACCCAATGACCATCAGGATCTTTCTTATTGACATCGTTTGCTATGCAGTCGAGTATTTCTGGCATCTTAATGAAATACTTCTTCCATCGTTCGTCTTCGTCAAACGTCTTCCTATCAATAATTTCCTGAAGCTGATCTACTACTGGCCTGTCAAGAACAATGTCATCCATAAGCATTTTTAAATAGACACGTTTGCCAGAATTTTCATCTCGCAGTAATCTCTTAAAACCGTAGTCACGATCTGTATTGTCCAAAAAACTCTGACGTGCCTTTGCCGGAGGCAACATATAACTATACTTGCCACCGTAACATAATAGCGCCCTTCTGAATAATGCCTGATCCTCGATTTCACTGCGCACGCCATCTGTATCAAACAGCAAAACGAATTTCTTAAGATAGGTAATAAACGCTGTATAATAGTCACTGCTACTGTCGGTTCCTGCAAGAATCTGAGCGCCCTCGGGCAGTACGACTGCATCTTTATTCTGTTCTTCGAATTCCGAAATCTGTCTACCGTATTCCTCTGTAAGTCCAGAAAATGAAAGCAGTGCTCCGGTCTGTCCATCCATGAAAGTATTTTCTGATTCAGCCACAGCCTTTTTCCACTCGGGATCTATACTCATTAGAATCGACTTTGGGAAATGATTTTTTCAATAAGGAAAAAGTAATTATTTTTTTATGCTCACCATCTAAGATAACCCTATCGAATTAGCATTTTAAAACATGCCCTATCAGATTTTCGTCTTGACAACCGTTCGATTTTGAACTATAATTTTACGTGTTCAAAATCGAACACTAAGGTGCGTGAGGTAATTACATATGAAAAACAATTTTTGGAACATGCTCAAAGAAGTTGAAAGCGCCTATAATTTTCACCGCAGAAAAGTTATGAACAAATATTCTCTCTCGGCAATAGAAGTAGATGTTATGTTATTCCTTGCGAACAACGGCGGCCTTAATACGGCTGCCGATATTGTATCTGTACGAAAAATATCCAAATCTCACGTCTCACTGGCGACAGACGAGCTTTATAAAAAAGGGTACATTTGCAAAAAAGTAGACTCGGCGAATAGAAAGCGGATTTGTTTGTTTATTACTCCAAAGGCCGATGAGATAGTCCGTTATGGGCAAGAACAACAGGAAGAATTCATGAAAAAGATCGGTGACGGGTTTTCGGAAGATGAGAAAAGGCAGTTCTTCGACTCTTTTGATCGAATCATTGACAATGTCCGCCGCTTCTACAACGTGAAACCGAAAGAATCAACGGACTGATGGAAAGACAAAAGAAACGGAGGACAATTATGGAAAAGGCACATAATGAAGATAAGAGTTTCCTCGGTACAGAACCAATCAGGCCGCTTATGTTTCGCCTTTCTGTACCAGCAATTCTTGCCCAACTGATCAATGTTCTATACAACATTGTGGATCGTATCTACATCGGCCATATGCCAGAGGTTGGCGGGTTGGCGCTTACCGGTCTGGGCGTGTGCACACCGCTCATTATCATCGTGTCGGCTTTCGCCATGCTGGTTGCGATGGGAGGAGCGCCCAATGCTTCCATTGAGATGGGCAAAAAAAACGACGAGGGAGCCGAGCACATTATGGGCAGCTGCGTTGCCTTGCAGCTTGTAATCTCCGCTGTGCTTACCGCAGCCCTGCTAATTTGGAACCGACCCTTGCTTTTAATGTTTGGGGCCAGTGAAAACACCATCGGCTATGCATCCCAGTACATGAACATCTATGCGATTGGTACCGTCTTTGTACAATTAACCTTGGGCATGAATGCATTTATCACGGCGCAGGGTTATGCAAAAGTAAGCATGTACACGGTTTTGATCGGGGCAATCTGTAATATTATCCTTGACCCAATCATGATCTTCGGCATGAACATGGGGGTGCGCGGAGCAGCTCTGGCGACAATCATATCTCAAGGAATCAGTTGCGTGTGGGTAATTCATTTTCTCACTTCCCCAAAAAGCAGCATCAAGCTCCGGATGAAAAATATCAGATTTGACAATGTCCTTCTGTCCTGCGTAGCACTGGGTGCAGCTCCGTTTATAATGCAGGCAAGCGAAAGCATCATTTCTATCTGCTTCAATTCCTCCTTGCTGAAATATGGCGGAGATATTGCCGTGGGTGCCATGACGATTCTGAGCACTGTGATGCAGTTTGCCATGCTGCCGATGCAGGGTTTTGCGCAAGGTGCTCAGCCGATCTCCAGCTACAACTTTGGTGCTCACAATTCAGCTCGTGTCAAGCAGACCTTTCGACTGCTTTTGATCTGTTGCTGTACCTATTCCGTATTGCTGTGGGTTGCCGTGCAGATATTTCCGCAGGTTTTTGCCTCATTATTTACAAATGATACCGCAATGGTGGCGTATACTAAAAGTGCATTACGTATCTACGCCGGTGCCATGTTTATTATGGGCGTTCAGATAGCCTGCCAGATGACCTTTATCTCCCTCGGGAATGCCAAGACTTCAATTTTCGTAGCAGTATTCCGAAAATTTATCATGTTGGTCCCACTCATCTATCTTCTCCCCATGCTGCTACCTGATAAGACAGTAGCCGTGTATCTTGCCGAACCGATTTCAGATACTGCTGCGGTGATCTGTACTGGTATTGTGTTTGCGAAAGAATTCAGAAAAGCGATAAAAAAGTTGGATGAAGGCCCGCACGACAATTGAGATGAATCATGCCGACCTTCAATACTGAAAAAGGAACTGGACTTGGGCTGATCATTGCCAAGGGAGATATACAGCTATTAGATGGTGTTTTTTCACGCGGCGCAATTCGTTTGTTTCGATCAAATTAAAAAAAGCGCTACAAAAAAGCGTGAGTTTGGCGGGTCTATCTTCATGCCTGAATAAGCAATACCGTAACCCTTCAAGCTCACCAGTCTGGAGGGTTTCTATGTCTGCTCAATTTACCATGAATTTCAGGCGACCGCTATTAAGTAGCGGTCGAGCGTGATGCAACGGATCACAATCCGCTACACACCGCTTTTCTAACCGATAGCTCGTCAAAAAAACCTGTGCTTTTCAAGGAAACAGCGCGGGCAGCAGCACGAACCATCAGAGCAGATAAAATATGAAATAATTTACAGGAGCATACCTGTGGGCAACCGTGCTCACAAGTACGTTCCTGTTTTTTTGCTTGCAGTTATATCATGCTGCCGAGTTCCGTCGCTTATTTTTCATTTTCAGATTTCAACAATCACGAGATGGATGACAGACACTATGGCAAAATATCAGAAAATAACGGATTATCAAGCAAAATATCTCGATGTGAGCAAAGGGATCATCGACGTTTTGGAGAAAAACGACCGTCAGATGGAATACCTGCAGTATGACATCAAAGCCGAGCGATGCCGAATCGATTCCACCAGCGGAACTGTTACATATCTCCCCAGCCGAGAAGACTCATACGAACGGCTTCTGGAGGGAAACAAGCAGTTTCCCTCCGATGACGAAGATGTGGACGATGCCGCGATTAAGGCCGTGATGATCGAAAAAATGCTAACCTGCCTTAACCACCTCAGCACGGAGGAACAGGAATTGATCACTGCTCTGTTTTTCAAAAGTAAAAGTGAGCATCAGGTGTCCAGAGAAGCTAGTATTCCGCAGCGGACCATTCATGACCGGAAGATAAAGATCCTGGCGAAATTGAAAAAGCTCATGGAAAAGTAAAATTTTTTCTGCTGGCCCCTTGCTCAACGTGGAAATAAGTGAGGGGGCCAGCTCCACAATTCCATAGACCCATATATATGCGGACTTATGACATCATCTCGGATTTTTCTTTGATTTCTCCCAAATATATTTGAGAATTCGACAGTAACGTTGTATAATACGAATATCCAAATTTAGGAGGATGCCTATGTCAGTTAGCTATAAAAAGCTGTGGAAACTGCTTATCGACCGTGATATAAAAAAGAAAGATCTGTGTGTTTCGGCCGGTATCAGCCCCTCCTCGCTTGCCAAGCTGGGGAAAAGCGAAAATGTCAATACGGATATTCTCGTGAAAATCTGCAACGCGTTAAATTGCGATGTGTCCGATATTATGGAGGTCAAGCCAGTATCCACAGAAAAGGAGGAATCCGAGAATGAAAAGCACAACTCCTAAGCTGCCCGGAAAGTTCTGCAGGGTGCTCTCCTTTATTCCCTGGATCAATTGGCTTTCCGTACTTTATATCGGAATCGTGAATACTAACGCACTGCATATTATTTGCGGAATTGTTTATGCGGTCATAACCTTCGCGGTTCCCTCTACGGCGCCGGTTTTTTGGATTGTGGGGATCATCCAATATATTTTCGCTTACCGGAGCATCAAAAAGCGGATGGCTTCGGCTGAGACGCTTCCCGTCAAGCCGCAGGAAAAGGCCAATATCCATTCCCCATCACCAACAGCCCCCGGCTTTTCCGACATGGTGCTGCCGGGGGAGCCGGAGAAAAAACAAGCCGTTCCCGCAAGGCCGCAGTATTCCGCTCCCACGGTCCGGGTTTCGATCCATGATCCGCATGAAAAGTTCTTTGCGGATATGAAAAGGTTTGCCCAGAAGGACGGGAAAGCAGTTCCCTTTGTTCCCTTCATGTCTTATTGGCCGACATATGAGAGTATGAACAAAAGCCAGCAGGCATGGTATTTCTATTGGCGCTCCCAGGTTCGCCAGGGAAATTACATCGACACAGATCTGTCGTACATTTTCGTACTGATCTACGAGCTGCTCAGCGGAACCGGATGGGAAACCCCGCGGGACGGCTATAAAAAGCTCACGCAAGTATGGAATGCCTACCGGGAAAGATTTCCCGCGCTGGACCGTTATCTGGCAGATTGGATATTTGACTTCGCCCGACAGCATGAACTTACAGACTTTTCCCTTTCAGAGCAGGAGAACCCTCACGCCTCGCCCTCGGCCAAAACGGATCTGATGATTGCCCAACATGCGTCCGAGGTTCCATTGAAGCTCTCTTTTTCTCTCATCGACGCGCTGTGCGACTATTCCATTGTCAGCAGCAAGTTCTATAAAGACGGCAATCAGGAACTGATGCGGGAGGCTATCCCTCGGGTTGTGGCTCTTGCCGACGCCGCACTTCAAAAGAAGACGGGAAAGGGCATCTTGGATACCTATGGTCCGACCCGAGCAAAAAAACAGGAGTACTATGCGTTTGCAAGCGCGGTATGCCCCCAGGCAAATCAAAAAATAGCCTTCACGGTCAAGGGCTATTCCGCTTATCCAAAACTGCGCGCTTACATCAACGAGCTGGTTCGCTACGGCGAAAACTCGCTGAGAAGCCTGTGCGGATGCCGGGGCCGTCTTCGCGGGATTACGCTGGACCCGGAAACCTCAAAACTGATCGACAGCTTTCTGGCAAAAGAGTACGGCAATCGGCAGAAAACCGATTCATCAGAGGAAAAGCCCGCGAAGGTGGTTCTTAATTTTGAAAGCATCAACACGCTGCGGGAAGAATCGGACGCCGTGCGGGAAGCACTTTCGGTGGAAGAACCGGAAGCCAAAGCAGAAAAGGCTTTACTGACCGATGTGAAAGAGGTCACCTCGATTTATCTGGCGCTGTCGCCTGAGACGCGAGGTCTTCTGAACCGCTTGCAGAAAAGCGCATGGGAGGCTCCTTCCCAGCCGGGAGACGAAGTTTTGATTCAGGAGATCAACCGGCAGTCGGAACGATATCTGGGGCGCGCGCTTCTGGTCGTGGAAAATTCCGATATTATCGCAGAGGACGATTACCGGGACGAACTCGCCTACATTTATGAAAATCCGCCCGCGATACCGGCGGAGGAAGCCCGGACAAAGTGCTTCGACGCATCTCTCCTGCCGGAAGAATTCCGTGGCTTTATGGAAGCGCTATCGCCGGAGCAGGAAAAGGCTCTATTCGCTGTGACCGCGTCCGTTGACTCGCAGCCGGAACTGGAAAAAATCGCAGAGGAAGCGCTGACCATGCCGCAGATTCTTCTGGACGACATTAATGCGGCGGCCATGCAATATCTGGGGGATATTCTGATTGATACCGCCGAGGAATCGCCGCATATTCTGGACGAATACGCGCCGGCTTTGAAAAAATCAATTGCTTAGGGGGAACGTTATCATGCAGACCGTAAAGATCAGCCGCCGGGAATCCGGCGCGCTTCTCAATTCTCTGATTGCCGGCGTCGTGCCGCGCGTCGGGCTTCGGCACATCGCTGTCGGACGGCAGAAAGAGGTAGGCGCCTTTTTACAGGATTTATCCACCATT
>DCDB01000117.1 GCA_002316215.1 Lachnospiraceae bacterium UBA1066
CGAGGGATTTTAAGTCCCTTGCGTCTGCCTATTCCGCCACACCAGCAGATTAAAACGACCCAGAGGGGACTCGGACCCCTGACCTCCGCCGTGACAGGGCGGCGCTCTAACCAACTGAGCCACTGGGCCATATTGTTTATATGCGGCAGCCTCTGCAGGCTGCCTTGGAAAAAAATGGATCTTCGGGGACTCGAACCCAGGACCGACCGGTTATGAGCCGGTTGCTCTAACCAACTGAGCTAAAGATCCGCAAAGAAATGACCCCAAGCAGATTCGGACTGCTGTTACCGCCGTGAAAGGGCGATGTCTTAACCGCTTGACCATGGGGCCGCATATTCCGGCGCTGCATTTGCAGAAATTCCCAACAGCACCGAGCTCCCCGAGTAGGGCTCGAACCTACAACCCCTCGGTTAACAGCCGAGTGCTCTACCATTGAGCTATCGAGGAAAATTATGTATGGGCTTAAGTGGACTCGAACCACCGACCTCACGCTTATCAGGCGTGCGCTCTAACCAGCTGAGCTATAAGCCCTGACGTTCCGTTTCTTACATACGGCACAAAAGATATAATAGCAGAAAATCTTACTCTTATCAAGCCGTTCTTTTTATAAAATTGTAAAATCCGGGAAGAAAACAGCGGACGAAAGTGACTGTAAAGATAAAAGCAATAAACGGAAAAAGAAAATCATCGTTAAAAATTGAAACAGAAAATCTCAGCAGGAAATGGCATCTGAAAACGGCGGTAAAAGCCGAAAAAAGCCGCCCGGAAGATGACTTCCATTTACCGGGCGGCCGTGATTCCTTTATCCTTTAGTCCTTCAGTCGCTTTCTTTTTTGTAGCGGTCTGTAAATTTAAGCTTTAGCTGGCCGTTGACGACAAAGGAAACCCAGTCGGCAATATTCGCAGCGTGGTCAGCCATGCGCTCGATGTATTTGTTTATCATGACATAATCCATATACTGCCGGATTCCCTCCGAATTCTGCTTCATAAGTCCGGCAATCTCATTATTTATTTCTTTAAAATATATATCTACTTTATCGTCCATATTGATGACGTCAGAAGCAAGAGCGGGGTTGCTGTCCGTAAAACTTTTAAATGTATCAACGACCATCTGCTTCATGATGTAGTACATATCGGAAATGTGCTGCGGTTCCTGGACACTGTCACAGGAAGCAAGATGCTTCACGTAAATGGCGATATCGCAGCAGTGGTCGGCAATCCTTTCCATATCGCCGATCATCCTCATGTAGGAAGCTATTTTACGCCAGTCGGAGGCCATCGGCTGTTCGCGGATAACGATATTGATACACCTTTCTTCAATTTCATATTCCATGGCGTCGACGGCATCGTCGTGTTTCATGATTTCATTTGCCAGAATAACGGATTTGTTCTGGAATGCAAAAAGTGTTTTGTCGATGGCGTGGACAATGTCCGCGCTCATGGCGTGGACGCTTTCATTTATATTATCAAGTTCTGCCTGATAATTCTGTCTGGTAGACATTTTTAATACCTCCAATAGATTATATACTTCCAAATCATCCATAAAAGTTCTTAACCTCCCTTTCAAAAGAAGGTATGCTCTGTGAAAATAGCGGCCTTATTTCCGCGTAAGGAGCAGAAGAAGGCTGAACATTTGTTTTTCATGAGACTCCTGTTTCAGCCGAATCGTCCGGAGATATATTCTTCGGTCTTCTTGTTTTTCGGATTCAGGAAAATATTATTCGTCGTGTCATATTCAATGATTTCGCCGAGCAGGAAGAAGGCCGTCTTGTCGGAAATGCGGTTGGCCTGCTGCATGTTGTGCGTGACAATGACAATGGTATATTTTTCCTTCAGCTTCATTGCGAGATCCTCGATCTTCATCGTGGAAATCGGGTCGAGGGCAGAAGTCGGTTCGTCCATCAGGATGACTTCCGGTGCGACGGCAAGTGTACGGGCGATGCAGAGCCGCTGCTGCTGGCCGCCGGAGAGACCGAGGGCACTCTTGAAGAGACGATCCTTGATTTCGCTCCAGATGCCGACTTCCGTAAGGCAGCGTTCAACGATTTCATTAAGTTCTGATCTTTTCTTGATTCCGCGGATTCTCGGGCCGTAGGCGACGTTGTCGTAAACGCTCTTGGGAAATGGATTCGGCTGCTGGAAAACCATACCGACTCTCTGCCTGAGAGCGATGGCATTCATATCTTTATAAACATCCGTGCCGTCAAGGCGGACAGAGCCGTCAATTGCGACGCCTGTTTCCAGGTCGTTCATGCGGTTTAAAGTTTTGAGAAATGTTGATTTTCCGCAGCCGGACGGTCCGATCAGGGCTGTGATGGAATTTTTATCTACATTGATGCTGATGTCTTTTAGGGCATGGAAGCTTCCGTAATGGAGATTCAGGTCATTGACTGAAAACTTCGGAATTTTTATTACATTTTCACTCTTATTATATATACCGGTATCTTCTTCGGATTGAGAACGGTTTGTCTCTGCACTGTGGGCCAGCTGGCTGTCTATAATATTAATCGCATCCTGTATCATATATTCATCCCACTTTCTGACTGTATTGTCTGCGTGTTTCATTTTGTGTCCCCCATTTTTTTCTTGATGCGTCCTTCGAGTGTATGAGCCAGAATTGAAAATGTCAGAACCATGATCATGAGGACGGCTGATGAAAGGTTGGCAATTTCTGCAGAATCCGCGGACAGGGCTTCTGTCCGTGCGCCCCAGATGGCCAGGGACAGTGTCTCGCCGGGGCGGAACGGATTCAGGGCACAGGTCGGAGAGGCGATATTCCAGACGGTCCAGTTAATATCAGTGCTCATGCCTGCAGTATAAAGGAGCGCGGCTGCTTCACCGAAGCCCCGTCCTGCTGCGAGAATGACACCGGTGATGATGCGCGGCGCTGCGGCCGGCAGGAGAACCGTAACGATAGTCTGCCTAAGTGTGGCTCCCATACCGAGACTCCCCTTTTTATAGCTTTCGGGTAAAGAGCGGAGAGCGTCTTCTGTCGTAGTGGATATAAGCGGCAGGCTCAGAATGGAAACGGCAAGTGCTCCTGAGAAAAGGTTCCATTGCGCATGCGTGAGCACAATGAAGACCAGATATCCGAACAGGCCTACGACGATGGAAGGAAGTGAGGAAAGGGTTTCGATAGCGATGCGCAGAAAGTGTGTGACACGGCCCGGCTTTGCGTATTCCGCCATATATACACCCGATAGAATCCCGATCGGCACCGATATCAGAAGTGCGAGAAACACAAGATAAACCGTATTAAAGAACTGATTCCCTATTCCTCCTTTTGCGAAAGCGAACATATAAAGCTTAGCTCCGGCAAAGCCTTTGATGATGATATAGCCGGCAAAAGCAAAAAGAAGGACGAGGAAAAAGCCTGCAACCAGATAGAAAACGCCTGTCATGACGCGGTCTGCGGCAAGTGCCATACCAATGCGCATATCGCCGCTTGAGTGTTTGCTGCTGTTATTTTGCTGCATTTTCTGTCTCCCCGTGTTTTCCGATCTGATGGACGATAAAGATGAAAAGCAGTGAGATCAGGAAAAGAAGCAGAGCCATAGTCCACAGAGCGGTATTATATTCGCCGCCTTCCATTGCGCCGCCCATATCTGAGGCAATGGCTGATGTCAGGTTGGAGGTGGCGGAAAGAATACTTTTCGGGAATGCTCTGGTTTTTCCGATGACCATGGCCACCGCAAGCGCTTCGCCGAATGCACGGGCTAAACCTAAGATGATGCCGGTTAAGACACCGGGTTTAGCAGCCGGAAGCACAATCTGGTAAATGACCTGCCATCTGGTAGCCCCCATACCGTAAGCGCCTTTTCGGCAGTCCATGGAAACGCCGCGGATCGCATCCGCCGAAAGCGTTGTAATAGAAGGAAAAATCATAACGGCAAGGACGATTCCGGCTGCAAGGACGGAAAATCCCTGATTCAGATGAAAAACAGCCTTGAGAAACGGGATCAGGATCGTAAGGCCGATCCAGCCGTAAACGACGGAAGGAATCCCGACGAAAATCTCAACGGCAGGCTTCAGAAAACGGTTTCCGAGGACGGGGGCTATTTCTGTCATGAAGATTGCTGCGGCCAGTGAAAACGGTACGGCAATGAGAAGCGCAAGACCGCAGGTATAGAGGGAGCCGACGATATAGACTGCAGCTCCGACGGTGCCCCCGCCTGCGGAATCATCGGCCGGATTCCAGTCAGCAGAGAAAAGAAACTCGGTGATGCTGTGTCCGTAAGTTGTGAAGGTTCCGCATCCTTTAATAAAAAGGAAGATGCCGATTGCAATCGGCAGGATAATCATGAAAATTCCGGCACCTTTCACAAAGCCGTTCCAAACGTGTTCTTTCGGGAAATTCCCGATATCCCTGGCACGGATCATGGGGCCGGCACTGCTGCCGCGCCCCGTACTCCGATCGATCGTTTCGACGTTATTCATCAGCGGTTTACCTGCATTTTAGAAGTTACACAGTAGCCGAGGGCCTCCATTTTACTGCCGTAGGTGTCAGAAGTGATGTAATCAAGATAAGCCTGGGCTGCATCGTTCGGAGCTCCTTTTGTATACATGTGCTCGTAACCCCAGACTTTCCATTTTCCGCTGTAGGTGTTTTCGAGTGTCGGCTGCACGCCGTCGATGGAGATTGTATCAACGGAACTGTTGTTTACAAGATAAGAAAGTGCAACATAACCGATGGCGCCGTTCGTGCTGGATACGGACTGCAGAAGCGTACCGGAATCGTCTGTCTCAAGAGCGGAGTTGGAAGCTTCTTCCTGTCCGCCGAGAGCGTACTGCTTGAAGAGGGCGCGTGTACCGGAAGTCGAGGGACGCGTGACAAGAACAATATCTTCATCCGGCCCTCCGACATCTTTCCAGTTCGTAATCTTTGCTGTGAAAATGGAGACCAGCTGATCTGAAGTGAGATTCTTCACGCCGGCTGCCGTGATATCTTTATTAACGATGGGGGCCATGGAAATGACGCAGACCTTGTGGTCGGTCAGCTGGCCGGCAGAAGCGGCATCAAGTTTTGACGAGGCATCGACATCGGAATTCCCTATATCGACGGAACCGTCAAAAACCTGCTTCAGGCCTGTCCCGGAACCGCCGGCATTCATTGTGATTGAAACGTTTGGATAAAGTGCCTTAAATGCATCTGCGGCATCCTGTGCGAGCGGGAAGAGGGCGGAAGAGCCGGAGCCTGTAACAGTACCGCTGAGATCTTTCGAAGCAGCCATGGACGAAGAGGCGGAAGCATTTGAAGCTGCGGTACCGGAAGCTGCCGAAGCGCTTGAAGCTGCAGCCCTGGAAGCTGTGGAAGACGCGGCCGTCGAAGCCGTCTGTATCGTATCCGTTGATGACGAGCCTGCTGTACTGCCGCAGCCTGCCATACCTGCCGTCATCACGGCCGCGA
>DCDB01000002.1 GCA_002316215.1 Lachnospiraceae bacterium UBA1066
AGGAAGATTATTTCCGTAAAGCGTGGCAGAATGCTGTTGAACTCTGCGTTATGCTCTGCAAGAAGTACGGTCTTAATGAGAATGACATCATCTGCCACTCCGAAGGATATAAGCTCGGTATTGCCAGCAACCATGCTGATGTGATGCACTGGTTTCCACGTCACGGCGAAAGCATGGATACCTTCCGTGCGGCAGTTAAGGCTGGATTGGCAGAAAAAACGGAACCGGAAACACCTGCAGGTAGCGATAAGAAATACTACCGTGTTCAGGTTGGTGCATTCTCATGCAAAGCAAATGCCGAATCGATGCTTAAAAAGCTTAAGGCGGCAGGTTTTGATGGTTTCATAAGATATAACTGAGCTAAATCTTTATAAGCCCACAGCTACGGTAACCATTCCGAGTTGTGGGCTTTATTTTTTTGCCCTTTTTTGTGGGGTTCGAATCATGCTGTTTTTTCGCATATCGGCAGGAGGTAATGCCATATGCAAGTGAAACAAATTACAGAACTCCCGACTTCTCCATTTGCTGCTAAACGAAAACCAGCAACAGAAGAGAGACTCCAGTGCGAGTATGATTACTATCGTTCACTGAAACTGCTTCAAAAAATGCTTAGTGCAGGCCTGATTACGCAGGAGGAATTTGAAAAAATCGACCATCGAAACCGCCAATCTTTCTCACCTTTTGGGGTCGAGTTAATGCCCTGAATTGCTTGATAATACAGGTGTTCAGAGGTAATATGTCACATACCCAGGGGGTGAAAAATTGAAAAGGGTAAGAAAAATTGAGCCAAATTCAAAAATGGTTAAGCCGAAGCTACGGGTCGCTGCTTATGCCCGCGTTTCAACTGATAACGATGAACAGTTAATCAGTTTAGAGGCCCAAAAAACTCATTATGAATCCTTTATAAAATCAAATCTGGATTGGGAGTTTGCCGGAATATATTTTGATGAAGGTGTCACAGGTACAAATAAAGAAAATCGCTCAGAGCTTCTACGATTAATTGAAGATTGTGAGAACGGAAGGATTGACTTTATTGTCACCAAGTCTATCAGCCGATTTGCCCGCAATACGATAGACTGCCTGGAACTTATTCGAAAATTGTCAGACCTTAGGGTGTTCCTCTATTTTGAGAAGGAAAACATCAATACCCAATCAATGGACGGAGAACTGATGCTGACCATTTTAAGCAGTATGGCAGAGAACGAATCGATTTCTATCTCACAGAATAATAAATGGTCAATTCAGCGTCGTTTCCGAAATGGGACGTTTAAGCTATCATCGCCACCATATGGGTATGATTATGAAGATGGTGTATTGATAGTAAATGAAGAACAGGCCGCTGTCGTAAGGCGAATATTTTCCGAAGCCTTATCCGGCAAAGGAGCACAGAAAATTGCTGATGACTTGAACGCTGACGGTATAGCACCAAAAAAGGCTGCGGTATGGAATGCTTCTACCATCCTCGGTATGTTATCGAACGAAAAATATACCGGTGATGCCGTCTTACAAAAAACATATACGGACGACCATTTCAAACGGCATCGTAACAACGGAGAAAAAGACCAGATCATGATCCGAAGGAACCATGAAGCAATTATCAGCCATGAGGAATTTGATGCTGTAAGTGAATTGCTGAGGCAGCGGGGTGACGAGAAAGGCATAGAGAAAGGAAACGGTAAGTACCAAAAGAGATATCCTTTTTCCGGCAAAATCATATGTTCAGAGTGCGGAAGTCACTTCAAACGCAGGATTCATTCCTGTGGTGGAAGTCAATATATTGCTTGGTGCTGTTCAAAACACATCCATGATATTTCAAAGTGTTCAATGCGGTTTATTCGTGAGGGTGACATCCATCAAGCATTTATAACGATGTTCAACAAGCTTATCTTCGGGCATGGGTTTATTCTGAAGCCATTATTAAAGAGCTTGCGGTCTTTTAATTATTCGGAAAACCTGACTCAAATACTGGAGATTGAGCAAAAGCTGGAGGAAAATATGGAGCGAAGCCGGGTACTGACAAATCTTTTAACCAAGGGGTACCTTTCCTCCTCCCTGTTCAGCGCACAAAACAATGAACTGCGAGCAGAAGCAGCTATGCTAAAGGAGAAGAAAAAAGCGCTTTCTCGCAGCGTGAATAGTGGTATGACCGCTGTATCGGAAGTTGAACAACTCCTTAAATGGGCTTCGAAAGCAGATATGATTGAAAGCTTTGATGAAGCTATCTTCAGTCGGTATGTTGAGAGCATCATAGTTTATTCGCAGGAAGAACTCGGATTTAAGCTAAAATGTGGGCTTACTTTAAAGGAAAGGCTGGTGAGTTAATGGCTCATACACCCTATGGCTATATCATCAAAAATGGAATAGCAGTCATTGATGATAAGTCGGCAAATCAGGTAAAAGAACTATTTCATGCTTATATATCAGGTCTCTCATTAGTGGATGCCGCCCGACGAGCAGGCATAAAGCGCTGTCATTCTTCAATAGCAAATATGCTGACCTGCAAGCGATACCTTGGGGATGCTTTTTATCCACCGATTATTGACGAGGATACCTTCAAACAGGCTGAAGCTGAGAAAATAAAAAGAGCGCGGATGCTTGGACGAATTCGAGAGCAGGCAGAGCCCCAAAAGGCATTTGTGAGAATGCGTTTTACGGCGCCGTCCCCTGAAACACTTTATGAAGATCCATTTACACAAGCTGAATATGCCTACAGTTTGATAGAAAGCGAGGTGATAGTTGATGGGGAATCTTAAGAATATAACCGTCATACCAGCTCGTGCTCGCATTGGAAACACGGTAAAAGCAGAGGATAGGCCTAAACTGCGGGTTGCAGCTTACTGCCGTGTCTCTACTGACAGCGATGAACAGGCCACAAGTTATGAAGCCCAGGTTGAGCATTATACGAGCTACATTAAAGGTAACGCAGACTGGGAGCTTGCAGGCATTTATGCTGATGACGGGATAACAGGAACCAATACTAAAAAGCGAGATGAATTTAACCGTATGATCGAGGACTGTATGGAGGGCAAAATCGATATGGTCATTACCAAGTCCATCAGCCGGTTTGCCCGAAATACTCTGGACTGTCTTAAGTATATCCGACAGCTAAAGGATAAGAACATCCCAGTATTCTTCGAAAAAGAGAACATAAACTCCATGGACTCAAAGGGCGAGATCATGTTGACCATTATGGCTTCCCTCGCCCAGCAGGAAAGTCAATCTCTGAGCCAGAACGTAAAGCTTGGTTTCCAATTTCGATACCAGCAAGGTGAGGTACAGGTAAATCACAATCGTTTCTTGGGATATACCAAAGACGAGAACAAGAGGCTTGTTATTGTCCCGAAAGAAGCAGAGATTGTTAAGCGGATTTACCGGGAATACCTGGAGGGAGCAAGTTTGTTGCAGATCGCACGTGGCCTTGAAGCAGATGGCATCCTAACTGCCGCAAACAAACGAAAATGGCGCCCTGAGACATTAAAGAAAATATTGCAAAACGAAAAGTATATCGGGGATGCTCTGCTTCAAAAGACTTATACCGTAGACTTCCTCTCAAAGAAGCGTGTTGTAAACAACGGAATTGTTCCACAGTATTACGTGGAAAACAGCCATGAACCGATTGTCCCACGTGAAATTTTCATGCAGGTGCAGGAGGAAATGGTGCGCAGGGCTAATTTGCAGGCTGGAAAAAGTGGCAAAAGGCGAGTTTATAGCAGCAAATATGCATTGTCCAGTATTGTGTATTGCGGAGAGTGCGGAGATATTTACCGTCGGGTACATTGGAACAACAGAGGGTGCAAATCCATCGTTTGGAGATGTGTCAGCCGCCTTGAGGAAAAGGGCTCTGATTGTTCCTCTCGGACTATTAATGAGACTACATTGCAAGAGGCTGTAGTAAAGGCAATCAATGAGGTGCTGGGCAGTAAAGATACCTTCCTCCCTGTTCTGCAAGAGAATATAGCTGCAGTTTTAAATGAGGATAATGACCAGACTACTCAGGAGATAGAATGCAGGCTGAATGAGCTGCAGCAAGAGCTTCTCCGACTGGTAAATGCAAAAGCAGACTATCAGAAAGTGGCGGATGAAATTTACCGTTTGCGCGAACTTAAGCAGAACATACTGGCTGAGAATGCCGAGCGTGAAGGCAGGCGGGAGCGTATCGCAGATATGACGGAGTTTTTGAATGCACAGTCCTATGAATTAGAGGAATATGATGAGCAGTTAGTAAGGAGACTTATTGAAAAGATAACAGTATTTGATGAAAAACTAACTGTTGAATTTAAGTCAGGAGTTGAACTCGACATTAAGATATAGAATTATGAGTTGACCGCCAATCAAGGGATTATACCCCCATTTGGCGGTCTTATTATTTATACAAATGTATTAACAAATATATAGACAAAAAAGTTAATTAGATGTATAATCATGGTAACGAACCTAGTCAGTCGAGGTGAAAAATATGGACGTAAAAATAGATAGCATAATTCCTTTTGATTCATTACGAAATGATCTTGAACATGTGTTTTCAGTGGTAGAAAAGAACGGAAAAGTCGTTCTTCTTAAAGATAATAAGCCTGCTTATATTGTGCTGAAATACGATGAAAAGGACATAATTGCTGATAATGTCGCAGACAAGCATGCTAACTATACGCTTCATGAAGCTATGAGAATTGTCTTATCAGAGGCGGAAAACAAAACGATGCATGCTGCTGAACTTGCCGATGAGATATATAAGCGTAGGCTGTATTTAAAAAAGGATGGCAGCAAGGCGGAATATACCCAAATAAGGGCAAGGTGTGGGCATTACCCTGATATGTTTG
>DCDB01000187.1 GCA_002316215.1 Lachnospiraceae bacterium UBA1066
GAGCCGCTTCTCTGCCGCAGCATTTACCTTGTAAGCAGTTTAAAAGAAAAAGCAAAATTTCTTTATACAGTTGAACGCTCCCAGGAAGGTTCCTATCTCATTGGCGGATGGTCCCCTGATGATGCATATATAATTTTTCATCCTGACGTTCCAGCTAATGCAGATGAAGAAGCTGCTGTCATCGCTAATCTCTTCAATGATGCTGACAGTTATGAGAATCTGGATTTAATCTTGAAAAAGGGCCTCTTGAAGGAAATGGAAACATCATAGGACAGTAATCCAGTATCATGCAAGAAACGGCATGGCCTTCAGGTCATGTCATTTCCTACCTCATAAGCTTGTTTAATAAAATATACCCTGTAATGTCATAAGAAATATTGATTACTTGACGCCGCTTACTGCTACTTTTATTCAGCACTTCTACACATTTTGCTTTTACATATTCACTGAACGCACAAAGCATTAGGGTCTCAGTTCCGAATACTTCTTACCCGCTGAGCAAATTGATTTAACCCCTCTATCTTTTTGCTCTGTACTTCAATTATTTCCTGCAACACATGCTTTCCTTCCCTCAATCCCGGTTACTACTCCTCATAACTTTTTCTCATGGTAACGAATCGATTATCGCAAATCTTGCCTCTAGCATCATTGGTTACATAATAAAGTGCCGAAAGGCCAACTTTTGCAGTAAAAAGCATTATATAAAGCAGTAAAGTAATAACTTTGACGGTCGAACCACTGTCTTGAATAACTATAGATTATTCCATTCATGCTGTAGTACATATTGATAATTCATGGTATGGGCAGCAAGTGCGGCTCGATTAACATCAATCACTTCTCCAAAGTCTCGATCTTGCCCACGAATTCCTTTTTCGCGAAGACCAGACAATAATTTGTCTGCAGTTTCAAGTACTATTTGCTGTGAAAACATTGTTTCATCATAAGTGGTTTTCACGGCAGATTCGCATTGCTTTCTTAAGCAATACAAATAGTGTCTATGCGCATTCTTTTCACTGTATCCGGTTGCAGAAGGTAACGCAGATGAAAAAAGCATATCACAGTTTTCATTCATCATATCCGGAGCCGGCTGCATATGTTCAAGCAAGGACATACGTTTTGCAATATCCAAAAAAGGGATTTTAAACTCTGATAATGCTTGAGGGCAATAGTACCAAACTGCACGTCTACTAATTTCATCAGACATAATAGTTTCAAAATGATTGGGCTGAAACCAACGAACATTGAGAAAATTACCAGATGCTATTGCGTCACATTTTGCAAGAGCTAAGCATAGCATCTGTTGGCTAGCATATCCAACAATGACTTTCTTTCCCTGTCGTTTAATTCCCGTCACCAAAGAAAGCAAGTTGGAAATCCATAAAGGCTTATCAATTAAATAGAAACGTCCAGGATGCTCACAAACGATATAAACGCTTTCTACATCCCAATGTGACACATAAGAAATAATATTCTCAGCAGCAGTTTCATCAGAAAGGACATCACTTGAAAGCGCGATTGTATGCATTAATGATTGCCCGTTAGAATACTTTTTTGCACTTTCAATAATGCTCTCCTGTACAGCATTCCATCGCTTATCAATCTGTGATACGGTTTGTGAAGGTAGTATAAACGCTTCCGTTCCCATGGCAACATTTATCTCAGACAGGCTTTTTACAACTTCGTCACAAACTCCATTTTCCAGATTTGTAATGTCTGACTGAGGCCAATATGGATATTTAGTTAAATTTTTTTGATATTTCCGTACATAATACATTTGTGGATCAAAAAGAAGTTTCCCATTTTCCCTTAAAAGTCGTTTAGAGAACGCCCGCAACTTATCATAAGGAATATTCAATGGACTAATGATAAATGTACCACTACCAAACGCTTGTAAATGATCTAATGCCAACGTTTGCATACCATGTCCCATTTGGATGTATAGTTCCATATTAACTCCTTCTTTTACAGTGATAACGTACTCTTCGCTGCTTGTAACCATCCCAACGCTTGTTCGGCATTTACTGGTCGACGTGAAGGATATTTTCCCATCATAGAACTAAGTAAAGACATAAATTGTTTTTGAGAATCTCCTTCTGCACAAAAAGCAACAGGTGTAATAGTCTCTGTATTTTGTAAAATATCAAGAGAACTTTTCGCATTCTCACGAAATGGATTTTTACCAGTAAGCCCTTCATAAGTTACTACTCCGAGAGAAAAAATATCTGCCCGAGAGTCTATGGAATCCTTTAGATTATTAAACTGTTCTGGAGCTGCATAGCCTGGCGTATGTGGACCCATTATTGCTTCTGTTTTAGTCAGCGACGGGAGATCTAGCATTCTGGCGATGCCAAAATCAATAAAATATATTTTTCCTTCGGGCGTAAGTATTATATTTTCTGGCTTTATGTCACGGTGAACAATATCATTTTTTTCTAATTGGCAGATAAATTTTAAACCCTGCTCAAGAAAGCTAACTGCATCTGCAAGTGTGAACCTAACTCCACTATCAAAACGCTTTCGAAGTTCAATGCCAACTATACGTTCTTCGACAGAGAAAATAGTGTCGCTCTGTTCATATCGAACCGAACCAGTTTCATAAATCTTTGGAACCGAATCAAATTGAAATTTTGATGAAATATCAATTTCTCTTTGTGTCCGGGGATCACTGGGATGAAAATAGAGTTTTAAAACAACATCGCCATATATTTTATGAATTGCAGAAAATACGACTTTTTGGCCACCTCTTGCAAGTAGGGCTACGTTTGAATATTTCGCACACAATTCCGAAAAATCCATATTACCCTCCAGTCACTGTTTCATCATAAAATTGCCAATCCATTCGTTAAACTGTAGCGAGATATAACTTGATGGCAATGGAAGTCTCTGTGCTTCTACAACTTTTTCATAATTTTTTCCTTTGCAGTATAATCCAATGCCTTGCTTTTTAAAGCATGTAATCGTAGACTCTTGTGGAGCAGCTGCACTTGTTAAAGCATATGATTGTGAAGCAAACCATGTGTTTCTAAAAGACTGTGCAGCAACCTTCCTAACATCTCCAATTTTTGCTTCTACAGAAATCAGTTTTTGGATACTGTAAATATTGCTCATTTTGCGAGTGCACCACTTTTTATTAGTCCGTTCAATAAGCTTAGCATCAAACAATTTCTCAACAGATGTAAATACCTGCACTTCCGGCATTTTCAATGATGCTATTATTTGTTCCCCATTACATGGTGCTACAGACAATAAATAGGAAAGTACCTTTAAATCCGCAACATTTAACCCTGCACGTTCGGCCGACCAATTATCCATAATGGATGGATTGTATGCTGCAAATACAATATCAGGAAATCCCGACGCAATGTATGGTTCAACAAATACGGCGAGATTTCGCATCCTATTGGTTCTCAAAAAGTTTTGACAATAGTAGTCGATAAATCCGTTTACTAATTCTAATTCTTTTCCTTCTGTTGAATGTCGAGTATGTAATCCAACACTCTCAACAGCTTTATTAAATATTGTAATTCTGTCCATGGGATTCCCCCTATCGCACTCCAAATATATCACAAACTTTGACGATACGCTATTGCCATATCATCTGATTTTACACGCACCTTATTATTTTCAATATAGTAATCTTTCATGCCTTTGAATATTCATATAAGTATTAAATGCTGCTAAGTGGCTAAAGAGCCTTTGATTATAATCATCCACATATATGTCTCGTTCAATTAAAAAGAAAAGAAGGTACCTTGCATCTCCCTCAACTTGAGTTATTATTTGTGGCCTCAAGAACTCGGTCTCATCTTTGATTAAACGGAGCATGAAGCCACCTGGGGATTTTCTAATACTTTCTCAATGCTACGGTAAATCAGTTGATTAAAATTCTTTGTCATATATGGCTGAACTCGACGGTTTTTTTCCTCCGTCCCGTCTGAATCCTTCACTGTTTCATTGTTCTCGAAAATGCATTTCTCGCAGAGAATCCCCTTGGAACCGGGCTTTAAATAATATCCTTTCTTCTCAATCTGCAAGTAGATCAAATACCGCGAATCCCAGTATTCCATTTTAACGACCGTCATCATGAGCCGGAGCTTGTTCGCTGCCCTGTAACAGATCTGTGAAACCGGATTCTGCGAACTCATGGCCGCCCTATCCCAGCTCTCCTTCTAAAAAATGCAGCTATTCTCCATATTCCGAATGATTTTCCCGCCGAGCTCCTTCTGATTCTCCATCACCACCGTTATCCATTCTCATCTTTTCGCTCGTATACTCATCCCTTCTTCATCTGATGGCCATGGACGGCTCCGTCTTCTCATCAACCCGGATGTCTTTCTGAATCCCTGGCACTTTCTTTTCCAGCTCTGTTTCCGTTACCGCCGCATACTTATCCAGAATCATCCTGTTCAGCGTCTTCGTGAAATCTTTTTTGACCGAATAGCAGATATCCTTATAAAGATCCTTCCCGTTTTCGTCCTGCTTCCCGGTCCTGTAGCTCGGCATGGAAACGAATGGCTTTCCCTTCGCATCCTGCCTGATCACAATGTTATTGATCCGGAACGCATTATTCAGCGTGATGCTGGCAAGTCCGACGATCTTTGAGTTGTCCTTCCGAATCGGTGTTACGGATACATTGACCTGCATCAGATCCCCGGACGGTTCTCCGAAGGTCATCTGGCCGCTCTTTTCCCCGCCGATCCCCAGATAGCATTCCAGTACGGCTTCCGTCAGGTCATCCTTGAATTCTCTGACCCTCGGAAAACAGATATCCTTGTAAATGTCCTTCCCATTTTCGTCCTTCTGGTTCGTCTTATAGCTGGGCATCGAAAGAAACAGCTGCCCGTCCTTCAGCTTCATAAGCTTGATTCCGTCCACGCGCAGCTTCTGCGCAAATGTGACATTAACAAATCCGACCAGGCTGCTTCCTTCTTTTTCAATCTTTCTTACATCGATATCTATCTGCATTTTTCTCTCCTTATCCTGATTAATATTTGAGGTCACAATTTGTGACCTCAAATATGACATCACTTCATTCATATGCTGAAACCTGAAATCATCCGGGAACAGTTCGCAATACTTGGCATGATGGTCTTCTATTTCATAAAACGATCGTTCTTTCACTTACGGAAAGATTCTCCTCAAGATGCCGGTTATAGTTCCCGATCAGCCTTTCGCTGATCCTGTCCGCATCCGCACAGGCACGGAAAAGCTCATTCGGGTCATCCTTCAGCGCTCCGATCCATGACTTCAGGTAATTGGTATGGTCATTGAAGTTCTCTTCCGGAAGGGAAAGCCCAAGGTCCGACTGGACGAACAGGGACCCCAGTTCCGCCCGCAGCTCCTCCATCGCATATTTCGGCGTGCCGAAGGTATTCCGGATGTCACGGTCAAGCCGTCCCTTTGCTCCGGTCGCATGTCCTTCTTCATGAAGCAGCACGGACAGGAATGCCGCATCATCCTTGAAGGAGCTCCGAAGCGGCAGGACGATGATATCCTTGGCCGGATTATAATAGGACCGGTCCTGGGCTGTCTCCCTGACGGGACATTCGGATGCATCCATGAAATCATCGGCCATCTTCATGATCTCCCCCTGATCCTTCTTAGCTGGTTCGTATGCCGCAAGCCCTTCAACCTGGGATCCATTGAAGACATGGAAATAATTCACCATCGGATGGCTGAGCTCGACGGTTCTTTTTTCCTCCGTCCCGTCCGGATTCTTCACTGTTTCATTTTTCTCGAAGATCCATTTCTCGCAGAGGATCCCTTTGGAACCGGATCTTAAATGATATCCGCTCTTCTCGATCTGCAGGTAGGTCATATACCGCGGATCCCGGTATTCCATCTCAACGGCCGTCATCATGAGCCGGAGCTTGTTCGCTCCCCTGTAACGGATCTGCGAAACCGGATTCTGCGGGCTCATGGCTGCCCTGTCCCAGCTTTCCTTCTGGAAAATGAAGCCCTTTTCCATGTTCCGGATGATCTTCCCGACGAGCTCCTTCCGGTCCTCCATCACTCTTTCATAGGCACCAGGCATAAGTCCATATCCTCCTCTTCAAGATCCTCGTCATCGCATTCCTTATAATTGCAGTCCAGAATGATTCCGTATTCCGTGCAGAACCTGTCAATCTCGTCTCTTGTCATCTGTCCCATCCTCCGAAAGGAAGGGCGGTATCCCGCCCCTCCTTCTACATGCTCATCTCCTTTTTCATGGAAGGCGATGCTTCGATATCGATCTTCATTTCCTTGGAATCAAACCGGTAGACGCTGTCGGAAAGCACATCTTCCGGCGCCACTTCCGTGGCATTGATGTCCTGTACCATCGCCTGCAGCATCTCCGGCTCTGCCGGTGCCTTATCCTTCGGAAGGCAGATGGTCTCATGGACGGAAGAAGGAAGGATATAGTAATCGCCGCCGCAGATCTTTGCCATCTTCTTCTGCACTTCCGGAAGCAGTATGACCGCCGCCCCGTAGAATCCGCTTTTGTTGGTGCAGACGAACATCGGCGCGCCGCCCATGGAAGGATCCGCGACGGATTCCATTCCTTCAAGTTCTCCCTCGCTCATCCCGGCTTCCATCCCCATGCTTGAAAGGAGCTCACCCATCGAATGGATGACAGGATCATTTCTCTTCAGCATGTTTTCCCGGGCAGCGGTAAAAAGTTCTTCCTTTGAAATGCCTGCCTCCTGAAGCATCCTGTTATCTACCGTGACTGCCCCGTCCATCTTTGCGGGCACATCAAGGCTGCATTTTGCGATGATGGAAAGATCCCGGAAATCCTCATGCGGCACGCCGCGGAGCATCTCCTCGTTTTTTTCCGTATTCACAAGGGCAAGCGCGGAATTCCCCTTAAGGTATTCTGCCGTCATCACATGACTGAGATCGATGTCCTGCTGGGGACCGATCTTCCTTTCTTCCTCCGCAATGTGGCGGCACACTCCGGGGAACTCGCTTTCATTGATTTCCCCGAAGGGATGTCTTACGTAGTTGTTGAGATACAGCACCGGCATCACATTCGTCCCCGGAAGCCTGACCGTGACTCCCGTGAATGGAAGCCCATTGTTCTTCTGGACATCCGTAACCGCGATCTGCGCGCCCTGCATCTCCTCCGGCAGGTATTCCCGCAGGTGTTCCTGTACATACATCGATAAATCTTTCATTGTTGCCATTCTATTTTCCTCCTGATTTTTCGTCGTTTTTGGTTTCATGGCGATTCTGTTTATCTGCTTTCGTGGTTCTTCTTCTCTTTCATCCTGAAGACTTCTTTCACATAGGCCAGCATGCGTGCTGCACACCTGGATCTTTCATCTGTCATCGTTCCCACCTCCTTTCCTGAAATTGCTTCTTACAGGCTCGGTCCCTGCCGTTCCGAGACGGTCTTTTTCTGCGGCTCTTTTTTCATTTTGTCGTGCTCAGCAAAGGAATAGGTCACGGGGGGATTCCCGCATCCGACGATCACATGGTCC
>DCDB01000036.1 GCA_002316215.1 Lachnospiraceae bacterium UBA1066
TCTAAGAAAAAAATTAATGCCTGAAATGAAAAATATTTATTCTTCTACCACTCGTACAGGCTTTTGATGTTCTTCAGATAATTTATAGTATAATGCGCTTCTCCGAAGCGGTCAATCTCCATCATGATATAACTGGGTTTTCTACCTGACTGCCGGGGATACGAAAGGCTTCCCGGATTCAAGATCGTAATGGCCGGGTCCGACATATCAATCGAAGGTTTATGCGTATGTCCGTACATAACAACATTGTATCCGCCGGATTTAGCCTCTTCCTTAAGCATCTCCGTATCCATCGATACGCCGTAATTATGTCCGTGTGTCACAAGAATCCTGTATTTACCAAAACCCACTTTCTCTTCCCTCGGCAGCTCTGAAAAGAAATCATTATTTCCCCTTACGATTGTACAGGGGCACGCCGCCATTTTCCGGATAATATCCTCATTTCCCTCAGTGTCTCCGCAATGGATCATATAATCAATCGGACGCACCGCTTTAAGCAGCTGCTTCAGACCTTCTTCATGACCGTGTGTGTCACTTATTATAAGGATTCTCATAATTTCCCCTCAGATTCAAGCGTCTGCAGCTTTTCCCTCATCAGACGAAGTGCCTTGCCGCGGTGGCTGATTGCATTCTTTTCTTCAGGATCCAGTTCTGCCGAATAACATCCCCGTTCAGGGAGATAAAAAATCGGATCATAACCGAAACCATTTTCTCCTCTTTCCTCATGCCCGATGCTTCCCTCAAATGCCGCCTCAGATGTCAGTTCGCATCCATCGGGAAAGACGCAGGCAATAGCACAGACAAACCTTGCCGTCCGTTTTTCTTCCGAAACGCCCCGCAGGCGGTCAATAATATTCTGGTTTTTAATATGGTAAGAAGTATTTTCCCCCATATATCTGGCGGAATAAATGCCCGGTTCTCCGCCAAGGGCATCAACGACCAGCCCGGAATCATCCGCCATAGTCATCTCGTGGGATACGCCGGCAACAGCTCTTGCTTTAATCAATGCATTTTCGGCAAATGAAGTTCCATTTTCATCGATCGGAATATCATAGCCGGCATCCTTCATCGAAACGACCTCAACGTCAAGCCCGCTTAAGATTTCCCGGACTTCCTTTAGTTTTCCCTGATTTCCGGTAGCAAAAACGATTCTTCTCATAGTATTCCCTCAATCTGCTCTTTAATATGACTTTTTTATATTACCACGCCCCGCCCGATTTTCAATATAGTTTCGCAGACTAAAAGAATTTATTATATCTGTTTTTCCCGGGATTTCTGGTTATCCGGGACATCCGATGCTATATTTCCGTAATAATAAATTTATTTTATTGCTAATATGCAGGTTGTTTTATAAACAAAAGTTACGGCCTGAGCAGTAATTGCTGACGCGCAAAAATAATGTGCAGCACGCCGGTTATGGCCTGCGCGGCGGTTTCGGACCCAGGAACTCATAAAAATATGTTTTAATCATGCCATTATAAATCTTCCTGTTCTTGTCAGCTTTCCTTCCGATGCATCGCTCCGCATCCTCATAAGCCGTTATCAGATACATGGACCAGGAATCAAGTTTTTTATAAGCTTCGCCAAGTTCCCTGTAGATTATCGGCAGGTTGTCATTTTCTTCGATTCTCTCACCGTAAGGCGGATTTGTGATAATGAAGCCATATTTCTTCGGATGGCTCAGATCCCTCACTTCACGCCGCTGAAAATGGATCATTTCTTCCACACCGGCGGCTCTTGCATTATCACGTGAAAAGCGCACTGCTTCTTCATCAATATCATAGCCCTGCAAATCGACGTCTTTTACAATATGCACCGCTGATTTTGCCTTTTCTCTTGTTTCAATCCATACATTTTTCGGAACAATGCTCTCCCATGTCTCTGAAAGAAAATTTCTTCCCGCACCGGGAGCCATATTGGCTGCCATCATGGCCGCTTCAATTAAAAATGTACCCGAGCCGCAGAAGGGGTCGACAAGAATGCGGTCTTTCTTCCACGGTGTTAAGAGAATGAGCGACGCTGCGAGTGTTTCTGATATCGGCGCAATGACCGGAGAAACACGATAACCTCTTTTATGGAGTGATATTCCTGTCGTATCAATGCCGATTGTAACAATGTCCTTATTAATCGACACCCTGAGAGGATAGGAGGCCCCGGTCTCCGGAAGCCATTCTGTCTTGTAGCAGCTTCCGAGACGGTCGGCAATAGCCTTTTTTATAATACGCTGAATATCAGAAGGTGAATACAAGGTACTCTTGACAGAGGAAACCTTGGCCGCCCAGGTTTTTGCATCCTTCGGAAACCAGTATTCCCACGGAATTGCCTTAGTTTCTTCGAAAAGCTCATCAAAACTCATTGCCTTAAATTCTCCGGCCTTTATCAGGATGCGCTCCGCCGACCGCAGAAATATATTTGCAGCCGCCACAGCACCCGCATCTCCTTCAAAATGAACTCTTCCGTCTTCCACCCTGATAACACGATAGCCAAGATTCTGTACTTCCCTCTTCAGGACAGCCTCAAGCCCGAAATGGCAGGGTGCAATAAGTTCTAATCTTTCCATAATAATTCCTTTCAAAAGTTGTTAATATTCTTTTAAGTTTCTGTTGCTTTTCCGGTTCAGTCGAGATATAATGGTTGACGTAAAAAGAATTTACCCTTCAAAAAATTTTTTTTACAGTAATAACCCCTTATTAATTATTTATACTCCCCAAGAGACGGTCGTGCAGCTCCCCTGCATGGCCGTTTCGCTTTGCTATGAGCACTTAGATGGGGACGAGCCGCAGGCGAAGTCCGCATCTTACGTGCGATGCATGCAAAGCACTTAGCGAGGTCTTTTCGAGCTTAGTACTTTGAATTGCTATGAGCACTTCACACTATTTCTTCAGTATACACCATCCGTTAAATTCTGAGAACTACGCTTTTGTATAAAATCATGGATCGGGCGAAAGAGTATTTTTGGGAGGATATCTAAAGTAAAGCAACATTTCGCTTATAATTTTTTGTACCGGAAATGCAACTCTGCGGAAGATTCCTCACAAAAAACGAAAGAACTCCCTGTCCCGGTAAAAAACATACTGCGGACAGGGAGAATGCGAATAGAGACCGAACAGTTTACTTGTATCCCGTATCTTTATGATAACCGGATAAATTTCATTCCAAACATGTGACATCGCATCAAGAAGCAGGGATGGATCAGCTCTTTCCTTCATGTATTCAAAGACAAATAAGATTTTTTCAAAAAATGCGTCAGGTGCGATTTTGTGTTTTTTTCTTATGCCATTCTCTTTTTTTCAGGTAAAGCATAATATCCGCACTGTCAACAATAGCATCAGGTTTTTTCTCGGCACTGCTGCATACAGCATAACCGGCACTGGCTGTTATCTCATAAGAAGTTTTTTCCTTTTCCTGAATGTCCCGCAAGATCTCCTGAAATCCATTGAGCAATTCATCCGGATCGAATTTTTTTCCATCTTCCACAAAGCAGAACTCATCCCCTCCATAGCGCGCAGCAAATACGGCATATCGTTCGGCCGTTTTTTTCATGACCTGCGCAAATTTCCGGAGAGCCCTGTCGCCTTCGACATGGCCATAATTATCATTAATCGATTTAAAACTGTTAATGTCCAGCATAAAAACTGTAACGGGATGCTCTTCCGAAGCTGCTTTGATTCTCTCTCCAAGATACTGCATCAGACATCTGCGATTATTAAGCCCTGTAAGAGTATCATAAAAAATCTGCATATCCAGAAGCATCAGAAATAAGAGATACAGCATGAAAAAAATGCTTAGTGCCGTTATAGGGACTGTCGGTATCTTATCAGTAAACGCTTCGGCGAGCATTACCGGAAGCATAAGCACACTATATCTCAGGCATTCAATTCTTCTAAGCTTTTCATACTCTTTAAAATAATAGGCAAAAGACAAAACTGCGGCTGCGATCAAATAAGTAAAAGTTCCAAGCGGCTGGATAATGTCAAAAAGTTCAGTCGTGCAGAATATATTTGATGCATCAATATAAAACAGCCAATTTGTAAATATTGATATGGCATCGGCAGCACATACAAAAATAAGAGGAAGAGCTATCAGAATTCGGCTGCGCTTAGAAAATTCATGATCCGGTTTCAAGCGTTCCAGAACGAACCAGAACCATTGAAAACATCCAAGAGCTACACCGATCGTTGAAACAGTGTTAACCGCAGCATTTAGGATATGAGGCGGATCTATGACATGGTCGTTGGTCATTGCCCAGAAAACATCCGGTAAAATTGCAACAAGATAAAAGCAGGCAAGATATTTAAGCTGCAGAACCTCATGCTCCGAACCCATGCTGCTGTTCAAATGAAAAAGCAAAACCACAATAAAAACACAGCAGAATAGCTCTGTTACAGTATAAGGAAGATAAGCGTTCGTCATTAGTCCGTTTCCTCAATTTTTCTGTTTCTTAAACTATACATCTTATAAAAGTGTTAACACGGAATAGCCAGCAAAAAGGACAACAGGACATGTACTTTTTTTATGACATCCCATTTTCTGTTTCCCGTCCGAAAATTCTGCCATAAACATTTAATATTATACATGAAAACTGTAAAAAAAGTGCGTTTACCTGACGGTATCCGCGCTTTTTTTTGAATCATCCTAAAATATATATCTCTCCAGCCGTTTCTTCAATATTTTTCTACATTACATTCATGTAAAAATGGATCTTGTATCACTATAAAAACAATATACTCTTTCGTAACTTTGTCACAGAAAACTATGCCATGAAGTGATAGAATAAGATCAGACCTAAATAAAGCAAAAAACTAAAACAACACAAGGAGAATAACCATGTCAATAATAACAATCACAAAAGAGAATTTTGATAAAGAAGTAACTCAGAGTAAAGAAACAGTACTGTTGGATTTCTGGGCTTCCTGGTGCGGACCGTGCCGTATGCTCTCGCCTGTTATTGATCAGCTTTCACAAGAACGTCCCGACGTAAAGTTCGGGAAAGTGAATGTCGATGAGCAGCCTGATCTTGCGCGTGCTTTCCGCATTATGAGCATACCGACCGTTGCAGTCTTTAAAAGCGGAAGTATCGTTCATCAGTCTGTAGGCGTCGTTCCTAAAAAAACGCTCGAAGGAATGCTGGATTAACCTGCCAGTTTTTCAAGGCCTTCTCTTTTTTTAAGCACAATATGGCTTCTTGAAAGCTGAACAAGTCCCTCGCTTTGAAAATAGCGCAGCATCCGGGTAACGACCTCACGGGCCGTTCCCAGATGATCCGCTATTTTTTCATGTGTAATATAAAGATCATCCGTCCCGTCCATAGCACTTTCCTCCAGCAGAAAAGACGCCAGACGGCGGTCGAAGCCTTTCCACAGGATTTGTCCTATAAGCCACATGACATAAGACATACGAGCAGCCATGAGTTCATTTGTAAAATTAGCCAAAACCGCTGATTCTTCCATAATCTTCTTGTAAACGCTTGCAGGTATGACAAAATAAGAAGAAGTCTTCTCCGCTTCTACGAAGATGTCAAACTGTATTCCGGACATCATGCAGGATGCGGAAAACAGACAGATATCGCCTTCAAGGAGACGATAAATGGAAATCTCCCTGCCTTCCTCAGAGAGAATGAAAGCACGCAGCTGGCCTGAAACAAGGCATAAAAGCCCTTCGCAGCCCTCCGAACCGTTATGAATCATCTCTCCTGCCTGAGAATGCCTCATTTCTGCCGATTCAAGAAGTATTTTTCGTTCCTCATTCTTCAGTTTATCCCAGACAGGGAAGAAATCCGAAAGTTCAGGTCTCATCCACAGAGCCTCTTTCATTTCATCACAGATGTTTAATATTTTCAGTTATACGAATCAGCACATCATTCTTTACATAAGTCAATACATCTTTATGCTGCATAAGTCAATACATTATTCTTTTCATAAGCTATAACATCATTCTTTTACATACGCCAATACATCTTTCTGCTGCATATTCACGATATTCACAGGACTGCCGTCTAGAAATGCCTTAAGGTTCGATACGGCAGTATCCATCAGGCGCTGCCGGCTTTCTTTCGACGCCCATGCGATATGCGGTGTCATAATGCAATTCCTGGCCTTAAGCAGCGGATTATCACCTCTGACCGGCTCCGAAGATACAACGTCCACTCCTGCCGCGGCAACCTTTCCGCTGTCCAGCGCCTCTTTAAGATCCTCTTCATTAATCAGGCCACCGCGGGAATCATTAAGGATAATTACACCGTCCTTCATTTTACTGATGCTTGCTTTATTGATCATCTCTTTTGTCTCAGGAAAAAGAGGACAATGAAGCGTTATGACATCCGACTTTGCATAAATCTCATCCAGGCCGGCATACTGAAAACCTGCTTTTAAAAATGCCGTTTCTTCCGAACCTTTTTCCGCTCTGTGGCGGCTGTAAGCCAGAACGTTCATCCCGAGTGCCCGGGCAATTCTTCCGGTTTCCTTCCCGATTCTTCCGTATCCTATGATACCGATATTTTTTCCGGCCAGCTCAATCAGCGGATAATCCCAAAAGCAGAAATCTTTGCTGCTCTCCCATTTTCCGTCGTGAACAGCCCGGCTGTGATCTCCGATATGATGGCAGATTTCAAGAAGAAGGGCAATCGTAAACTGCGCCACCGCCTCTGTTCCGTAAGCCGGAATGTTGCAGACCGGTATACCTTTCTTTGCCGCATAAGCGCAGTCGACAACATTATAACCTGTCGCAAGTACCCCAATATACCGGATATCAGGACACGCATCCAAAATCTCCTTTCCTATCGGCGTCTTGTTCGTAATGACAGCCTCTGCATTTTTGATGCGTCCTATTGCCTCATCAGGGTCCGTAACCGACGTGCGTTCATACACCCTGAGTTCTCCCAGCTCTTTCATCCCGTTCCAGCTTAAATCGCCCGGGTTCTCCGTGTATCCGTCTAAAACTACAATTCTCATCTTTACCTCTATCCGCATTTCTGTTACAGGTTAAAGAATACGGATATATTCTACATCTTCCCTGTAAATCTCTACAAGAGGAAAATTAACGATTTAGCTTTCGCTTCGCAACTCCCTTTTAAGTCCGGAAGTGCGTCCTACTTACCATAATCTTCTACAACTTTTGCCTCAAGTTTTGCTTCTAGAGATGCATTACTAAAATCAATAGCGAGGACGTCCCTGTATCCGTAGCTTTCTGCGGCAGACCTGAGCTTTTCAAGAAGACTGTCGAATTCCTCCTCATCATTTGCAAACGCCATTTTCCAGGAGTACTCTGTAATAGCCGCTTTGCAGTGCTGTCTCTTAGTCGCAATATCGGAGCTTTCCTCAGGTTCAATAAAAGTAGAACCCGGCGCCACCATAAGTGCATTCTTATTTTTCAGGAATTCTATCGTCGTTTTTGCACCTCCGGCCCAATCCTGCCAGTCCGTATCCAGCGATGTTGTCTTTCCCGCAAGCGAGCTTTCCCACATGGTCGGAAGGTAAGGCTCTTCGGTATTCGGATCTTCATCAACAATTGCCAACGGCTTATAATTAAGACCCGAGGAACCTTCCTCCCATTTTCCTCCGCCCCATTCTTCCGGAACATTTACATCATTACTGGGGAGTGCTGCTTTTCCGAAATCCGTCAGAACTGCCTTTCCGTCCGCTTTTTCCCAGGTCAGTCCTTCAGGCCCGACAGCACCGACGCATTCCCCTTCGGCTTCCATTCCCTCCGGAGAATAAAGCCAGTCAATGAAATCGGCAAGCCGCTGCGGTTCCGCGGCACTATTCCCTATGGCGATAATTGTTTTGGCATTTCCCTCCGAATAACAGCCGTTCGAATAGGGCGTGCTGTCCTCAATGAAAGCCGGCATGAATCCTTTGCCATTTGCTTTATTCTCAGCCGTATTGTAAAGATCTGTTCCCTGATAGGACCATAGAGACGTCAGGATCTGTCCGTCCCTGTATTTTCCCGAAAGTTCGGCATAATTCTGCGTGCGGGACTCCGGGTCGACAAGTCCGGCTTTATTAGCCTCAAACAGAAAATGAAGTGCGCGCACATAAATGCCGTCCTTTGAAAGAATATCCTGATAGTCGCTGCCATCTGCTCTGGAAAGTACAAAACCGACCTCATTATATCCGTACAGAGATGCATAATTCTTTGCCGCCACCATCATGTTGCCGTCCCAGTCTTTAAAAAGGGAAATGGCATAGGTCTTTTTTCCTGAATCGCTCAAAGGCGTATCTTCCTGCATGGCCTGCATGACCGGTATAAAATCTTCCAGCGTTTTTATTTCAGGATATCCGGCAGCCTTATAGGAATCCCATCGCACATAAGCCGAAACCATTGGCTCATTCCCGTCGCAGGACACCTCCGGCGACTGCGTCGAAAGTTCACAGGGAATACCGTATATTCCTTCTTTGCCCGAATATTTGTTGCAGATATTAATCGCTTCGGTATATTTTGAGGTCAGCGCGCTGTTTTTCAGATAATCCGACATATCAAGAATCAGCCCGGATTCTACTATATCCCTGAATCGTCCGTTGCCCGTACCGATAATGACAAGATCTCCCAGATTGCCTGCCGCGGCCCGCGTCTCATACAGGGTTTCCGCACTTCCAGTCGTATTCGGGGCAATAATATTAAGTTCCATATTAAATTTGTAGTTTACGATTTTCGCAAACCAGCCGCTCTGGATGCCCTGCTTGTTGGCCAGGGAATCATAGACATCGACCGTCAGGAATCTGCTCTATTTTCCGCTTCCGGATTCGCTGCGGCCGCATCCGAAGAAAGCAAAAAAGACGGCTGCGCAGACAGCCGCCGCAAGTACAAGTTTAACGGTCTTATTTCGTGGCGTTTTCTTCATTTTCCTGTTTTTCTGAAAACCGGGATGTATTCAAGCGGTGCCGGACAGATAATCGTCTGCCCTCCTTCGAAAACTTCCTTCGTATCTACATTCTCCCACATTCCGGCCGGAAGGTAAACAGCTCTTTCAAATTTATCCGCCGAAAGAACAGGCGCTGTCAGGAAATCCGGGCCGAACATGTACTGA
>DCDB01000165.1 GCA_002316215.1 Lachnospiraceae bacterium UBA1066
AAAAATGCGAAGCTGTCCGGCAAGGCATGATGATGAAAAATGCGAAGCTGTCCGGCAAGGCGGGATGATGAAAAATGCGAAGCTGTCCGGCAAGGCGGGATGATGAAAAGTATGGACCGGACAACCCGGCAGCAGAGGGTAAAGAATGAATCTGTCTGCCGGGAAAACCGGTATGGATGACGAGGGGGGAAAGATGCAGTACTGTCCGAAATGCCAGATAAAGATCCGCGGAAATAAGAACCGCTGTCCGCTCTGCGAAGGTCCGCTTACGGGAGAACCGGAGGCGCGCGTATTTCCGGCTGCGAAAAAGAGAACCCTGACGGCAATGCTGATTATCAGGATTTCGACGTTTGTCCTCCTGGCTTTTGAAATTGCCATGGCGGCGACCGGCTATCTTGCCTTAAGCGAGGCGAAGCACACGCTCGCGTGGATTCCGGTCGTTATGATCGGGGCGGCCGTGCTGTGGCTCGACTTGGTTCTGGCTATTCATCTGAGGAATAATGTCATTAAGATTGTTACGGCCGAGGCATATTTTGCCATGGTCATCGATGTCGTTGTCGATGTGCGTACGGGCTACATCGGCTGGTCGGTTGCGTGGATGATTCCGGTAACTTTTGCAGGGCTTGCGATTGCCACGGTCGCAACCGCAGCCGGCGTCAAAATGCGTCTTGAGGATTATGCGGTTTATCTGCTGGTGGATACGGTCTTCTGCATGTTCCAGCTTTTTCCGCTTTTTTTGCACCTGAATTTTTTTGAGTGGCCTGCAGTAATCTGCATGGCGGCCTATCTTGTTTTCATTTCCGCAATTTTGACTTTCCGCCGCAGGGATATGAAAAACGCGGCGGCGAAATATTTCAACGTCTGAAACGGCGGACAGCTGAGGAAATACAGGCAGCTGAAGAAAAGCGGACAGCTGAGGAAATACAGGCAGCTGAAGAAAAGCGGACAGCTGAGAAAATACAGGCAGCTGAAGAAAAGCGGGCGCTGAGAAAAAATGGACAGTTAAAGAAGGGCGGACAGCTGAGAAAAAAACCGGCAGCTTGAGATAGCGGATTATAGCTGAAAACACGGATCATTGTGAAAAGAAACAGGCGATTGCGGAAAGGGCGGCAATGCAGGAGAAGAGCGTAAGCAACCGGTTTAACCTGAACCATGGGATGGCATTTGCCTACCGGCTGGGGGATTTTGTTGAGAAGACGGTGGGAAATGCCATTACGGCTTCGCACCTTGAAGCGCCTGTGCCCGAAGGGGATATTTCGGACGGCGCCTGGTACCGCCTGCCGGTCAGTGAGGGGCTGTCGGGCGACGGTTCGGAATATTACGTTTATGTCCGGCAGGGAACCAGCCGCCATCTTTGCATTTTTTTCTCCGGAGGCGGGATGGCGTGGAATGAATACACAGCGGCAAGGCCGGTGAGCGGCGGGAAGCTGACGGCGGGCATGCCGAATTACTACTGGAATAATCTGAGGCCTTTTACGCAGATCATGAATATCCGCGTCGGACTCACGGATCTTGTCAATCCGCTCAACCCGTTTAAGGACTGGAGCTTTCTCATCGTAACGTATGCGACCGGCGATCTTCATGTCGGGGAAAATGACTTTCCCTACACGGCGGAGGACGGATCGCAGCAGATCGTTCATTTTCACGGACGCAGGAATTTCCGGGCGGCGATGGAACATGCGGTAGTTTATTTTCCGGATCCGGACAAGCTCCTGATTGCCGGCGACAGCGCCGGCGCCTTTGCCGTGCCGGCCCTGACGGATGAAATTCTGAGCCGCTATTACCCGAAGTGTACGGATGCGACGCTTTTTTCAGACAGCGGACAGCTCCTGTATCCGCACTGGAAGCGGACGGCGAGGGACGTCTGGAAGACGGAGAACCGTCTGTGGAAGGCCATCCATACGCCGAATATCACGATGGACTGGTACCACATCCTATTCAAGAAGTACGGGGACAGTCTCCGCTACCTTTATGCCAGTTCGACGCACGATTATCTGCTCAGCGCCTATTATAATGACGTTATCCGCAAGACCTATACAACTGACGAAGATGTACAGGAAGCTTTTTTTGAGCAGCTTAAGGATATCGTGAAAGATTTTAAGGAACTGACGGAACATTCCGGAATCTTTATCAATCAATGGAAAAATCTGGCGGTTTATCCCGGCCTTCGCGGCGGCACCATCCATACAGCGGTGCGGCAGCCGTATTTCTTCGTGAAATCAAGGAACGGCAGCACGATGGCTCAGTGGCTTTTTGATGCCGTCGAAGGGAAAGTCTATGACAAGGGGACGCGGCTTTTGAAAGCATAGGTGTCGAAGGGCAAAGCATTTTTCATGCAAGCAGGAAACTTTTTGGATTTTTGATGCTTGCATCATGATATTGTTATTAATCGCTTATTCAAATTTTTCTCTGACCACCGTTTCTATAGTCATATGCTGCATTCGCCAATCTTTGTTTGCAATTCGGAGATTTCTTCCGTCGAAAGACCGGTAATATCCATTATATCTGTTATGGGCATATTTCTTTTAAGCAACTTAATAGCAATATCTTTGCTCCTTTTTTGTAATCCTTCGTCCAACTTTTCTTTGAGAGCCATTTCCATAGTCATATACTGCATCCTCCATTCTTTGTTTCTCCGGGCATCGCAGACAGCGGCATCCAGACGTTTTGTGAAGGCGCTGTCCGCAGTACCGTCCGTAAGATACTCAAGAAATGCAGCCAGTTCGTCCGAAATATCATCTGACTGACCTTTTGTACATAAGAAGATTTTAGCCGTTCCGTCACCGAGCGGAAGTTCCTGCTCTTCTTTGCAGGTGTTTTCGAATGTATAGAAGTGTCTTTCTCCTCCGAACGGATTGAATTTACAGATAAAGATCACGAAGCTTTGACGGAGTTCCTTGTAATCCACACCATGTTCAATCATGTTCAGATCCATCATGCTGCCGTAGTAGCGGCTGCGCTTCGGGAGATTATTCCGCGGGACGGCCTGCATTTCCATGTCGTAAACTGTCTGCCTGTCGTCGTCCACGTAGACGTCAAACCTCACGCCTTTCCCATCTGCTGTAATCTGTACGTCCTTCTGCGGTTCGATGAAACGGATGCGCGCGATCCGGATGCCGAGCACAAGCTCAAGAAGCTCCTTACAGAGATCTTCCCGGCAGGCCATGATTTTGCCGAACATGAAATCGTCGGCAAGCGTCAGATCTTCGTAGCGGCTTTCCCTTGCAGGCGCCAGTCTTTCATCTCTGTCTTCATTGACGAGCGACAGATCTTCGTAAATTCTCTCATCTGTAGAATCCTGTCTTTTGTGGCTTAATTCTTCGGCAAGCGCTCGTGTTTTATAATTGAATTCTTCGGCAAGTGATGGTCTGTTATAAGTGTATTCTTCGGCAAGTGATGGTCTGTTATAAGTGTACTCTTTGGCAAGTACCGGTAGTTCATATCTGTATTCTGTCATATATTTCTCCTTAAATTATAGTAAAAAAGAGTGCAGGAAACAAGTCATGTCTGGTTTAAAACCTGAAATGAGACAGTTAGGCCTGATTCGAACTGTAGATGAATTTGATTGAATTCTGCTGCCTGATTTTATATTGGGGAAAATGAACGGATCCGTTCAAAAGATTTGAGATATATTGAGATTAACACAGAATCAAAGTGCTTGCAAGTGGCCTGGTAAGTGAATTCACGATGAATCCACGGTGAATTTTCATGATTTTCGTAATCCGGGACAGCCGCCTGACTGCCGGGCGCCCCGTTACGTGTAAATCTTGATTTCATCAGCAATTACCCGTAATTCCGGCCGTCCAAACGAATCCTCGGCGCCACGCACGGACTGCCCGTAAACCCAGCAGCCATCAAGACTCTGGAATATTCTTAATATCATCTGACTTCAAAACTCAGGAGATTATTCCTTCTTAAATAATAGATAAAGCTGTATATCCCTGACGAAATCAGGGATCTTTATTTTATGACAAAAGAAAGTACATGTACAGACTTGTATACTTTAAAAGTGCCCAAATATATACGTGCTAATTTGTCGTAAACGATGAAAATGTACATTTATGTTGACATTTAATTCAGCTAAATGTATAGTCAAGATAACAAAGATGTACACAACAATTTCATCTTTAAATCGAAGGAGGTAAGTATGAAAGGGAAGAAAGTTATCAGTGCATTACTATGCACAGCAATGGCCGGAACGCTTCTTGCCGGCTGCGGCGGTTCATCAACAGCAGCATCAACAGCAACGACATCCAAGGCGGCATCTTCAGCGACAACTTCCACAGCAGCATCTACAGCGACATCAAAGTCAACGGTGGCAGACAGCGACATTAAGATCGGCGTTTCAATCTGGAGTTCTACCGATGTTCTCGGTTCCCAGTGCAAATTGATACTGGATGCAGCGGCCAAGGCTCTCGGCGTTCAGGTACAGTATGTTGACCAGGGACATGTTTCCGAAAAAGTTACGGCATCTGTTGAACAGCTTTGCGCGGCAGGCTGCCAGGGTGTTATTATCTGCAACTCCTCCGACACTGAAATGACATCTGCGATTAAGACCTGCAATGACAACAAGGTTTATCTTGCACAGTTCTTCCGTATTATCAGTGAAGAAAACAGTGCTGACATTTACAAAGCAGCAACGGATTCCGCTTATTACATCGGCGCTGTCCATGAGAACGAGCCGGAAAACGGCGAAAAGCTTGTCCAGATACTTCTTGACAAAGGCTGCCGCGATATCGGTCTTATCGGCTGGGAACAGGGCGATGCAACATGGCTCGGAAGATGGGAAGGCTATAAGAACGGCGTTGAGAAATGGAACAAGGAAAACCCGAACGATCAGGCAAAGCTTTCTGAGCCGCAGTACGCAGGCACGACATCTGAAGGCGGATCAAAGGCAGCTGAAGCTCTGATGTCCGCTGATCCTTCTCTCGATGCACTGATTCCGGCAGGCGGCGGCGGTGATCCGCTTCAGGGCGCAATCGCAGCTGTTGAACGCGCAGGCAAGACCGATTCTATAAAGATCGTTTCCACAGACTTCCTTCCGGATCTCGGAGACAGACTTGCAAATGGTTCCATGGCCGGTGAATCCGGAGGCCATTACTGCGATCCGCTGTTTGCTTTCATGATGGTATACAATGCAATCAAAGGCAATTATACAGATTTCGCAGGCAAATTTGAAAATATTGAATTCCCGTATCTGTATGTTTCTTCTGCAGAAGACTACAAAGCTTATGAGAAGTACTTTGTCGATCAGCTTCCTTACACTGACGCTGAACTTAAGGCAATGGCAACGCTGAGTATGGATGAACTGAAGACGAAAGCATCTGAAGTATCCATAGCGGATGCGGAAAAACGTGCCGGGAGTTCGTGAGTAACAAAATACCGGACAGACGTAACGGGAAGTGAGAAACAAAGAAACGGACGGATGCGACAGGAAATCCGCTTCCCCGAACACAGGCTGATTCACAAAACATATGTATCCTAAGGGAGGCCGGCATCATCTGCTGATGCCGGCCTCTTTTATCTGGCAAATCTGTTTCCGCGAATGAGGTAAAAGAATGAATCAAACAAAAGCAAATGAAAAGAAAAAAATGTCTGGGATGGCAAGGGGCTATCTGATCCTGCTCCTTCTGGTCGCCGTATCCTGGGGGATTTTTAAGATCATGAGCCCTTCCAACTTCGGATCGGCATCAGCGATGCTGAACTATTTTCAGGCAAGCCTGATTGCTTCAACAGGCGCCGTCGGTTTTTATTTTGTCATGGTCATGGGAATGTTCGACTTTTCCATCGGCGCCAACATCATGCTCTCCGCAATTGTCGGCTGCGTATTTGCAACAAAGTTCAATCTCGGTTATTTCGGACTGATTGCAGGCTGCATTATCACCGGAGCCATTGTCGGTCTTTTAAACGGTTTCTTCTATGTAAAGCTGAGAATCCCGTCGATGATTGTTACGACCGGGCTGGCTCTCATTTACGAATCGATTGCAAACTACATCGGCGGCGGCGTGGAACAGACGCTTCCGGCGAATCTGCGTGCCTTCGGGCAGATGCCCGGGGACATCATACTGGCCGTTATTGCATTTATCATTGCATTCCTGCTTCTTAATTATACCAAGATCGGCACTTATACCTATGCCATCGGCAGCAATGAGTTCGTTGCGAAGAATATGGGCATTGACGTCAATAAATACAAAGTACTGGCCTTTGTCGTATCCGGTGCATTTTTCGGGCTGATGGCAATCCTGACGATCAGCTACGGTTCTTCGATGGTTGCCGTGACGGGCATGGCTTCCATGAGCCGGAACTTCGTTCCGACCATGGGCTGCTTCTTCGGACTTGCCTTTAAGAAATACGGCATGCCGCTGCCGGCCATCATCATAGGAGAGTTTGTCATTAACATCATCTTCTTCGGATTTATTGCTCTCGGAGCGCCGACGGCCATCCAGGATGTTATTACGGGCTTTGCTCTTCTTCTGATCATTACGCTGACAACAAAAGCCGTAAAGGGTGAAATCGTAAAATAATACAGGAGGACGAAAAATGAGTGAAGTAAGATTACAGATAAAAAATCTCTGCAAGTCCTTCGGTATTACGAAGGCAGTGCAGAATGTATCCTTTGACATAAATAAAGGAGAGGTTCACGCCCTGATCGGCGAGAACGGTTCGGGAAAATCGACTCTGACGAATATGCTGACGGGTATTTATACAAAAGACAGCGGTACTTTTATTCTTGACGGAAAAGAAATCCATCCTAAAAACCAGGTCGAAGCGAATGACGAAGGCGTAGCCATTATCGTCCAGGAACTCGGAACGCTGTCCGGACTTACCGTTGCGGAGAATATTTTCCTCGGGCATGAAGCTATGTTTGTCAAAGCCGGGATCAAGAATACGAATGCCATGAATAAGCGGGCAAACGAACTGCTTCATAAGTACGGCTTCGACCGGATTAAAGCAGCGGATATGATAGACGAATATAACTTCGAGGACCGCAAGCTCGTGGAAATTGTAAAAGCTACTTATTTTAATCCGAAGCTTGTTGTCATTGACGAAACCACGACCGCCCTTTCACAGGAAGGCCGCGAGGAGCTGTATAAGCATATGAACCGGATCCGTTCGGAGGGGAATACCGTGATTTTCATTTCCCACGATCTTCAGGAAGTCTTAAGGATGTCTGATACAATTACGATCCTGCGTGACGGCATTTACATCGATACCGTGAAAAGTGCGGATGTGACAGAGGACGATCTTAAGAGGCTGATGGTCGGACGTGAGGTAACGGGAAATTATTACCGTGCCGATTATGGCGAGAAGGTTTCGGATGAGGTAAAGATGTCCGTGAAAGATGTCACGGTTCCCGGCGAGATAGAGGATGTTTCCTTTGATCTTCACAAGGGAGAGATCCTGGGCTTCGGAGGATTGTCCGAATCCGGCATGCATGAGGTAGGAAAAGCCTGTTTCGGCGCTTCCTTTGACCGGCAGGGCACGGTAACGCTGGCCGACGGTACCGCCGTAAACGATATTCCGACGGCAATCGCAAAGAGCATCGCGTATACATCAAAGGACCGTGATAACGAATCCGTCGTTATGAACCAGAGTATCGGGGACAATATCTGCCTGCCGTCCCTGGACCGCCTGACCGGGAAATTCCATCTTCTGAGCGATAAAAAGAGGAAAGAATTTGCCAATAAATTTGCGAAGGAAATGTCGGTCAAGATGGTAAATACGGATCAGTTCGTATCGGATCTGTCCGGCGGCAACAAGCAGAAGGTTGTCCTTGCAAGATGGCTGGGCATGGACTCGGATATCCTGGTTCTGGACAGCCCGACGCGAGGCATCGACATCAAGGTCAAGCAGGATATTTACCAGCTGATGGACAGCATGCGGAAACAGGGTAAATCCATTATCATGATTTCCGAGGAAATGGCGGAACTTATCGGCATGTGCGATCGGATTATTATCATGAAAGACGGACGGATCAGCGGTGAACTGGCTCGGAATCCGCAGATGAATGAAAACAGCCTGATTGCGAAGATGGTATAAGGAGGAAAATCATGTCAGCCAATACAAATACAGCCGCCGTCTCAAAAGAGGAGGAATTGAAAAAGATATCAAAGCTTTCGATGCTTCGTTCCCTCCTGCCGATCGCGGGGCTTGTCCTTATCTTCATTTTATTCAATATCCTTACGAAGGGCAGGATGATTACGAATCTTTCCCTTGTCATGTCACAGATTTATGTGACGATTATCGCGGCAATGGGCGTTTTTTTCATCATGACGATGGGCGGCCTGGACTTTTCCCAGGGCTCGATTCTGGGCATGGCTTCGATCGTCGTCTGCCTCGTATCGAAGTTCAGCATCCCTCTCGCGATTGTCGCAGGCATTGCAACAGGTGCGGCTATCGGTGCTTTCAACGGATTTTTCTACGTGAACCGGAAAATAAAGTCCTTCATAGTCACAATCTGCACGATGTTCCTGTTCCGCGGAATTATTAAATATCTGACGACGGATGCTCCTGTCGCGGGCAGCGCCGAGCTTATTAATTATGATACAAATGCATTGAAAGCCATCTGTGCAATTGTGGTTCTGGCCATCGGTTTTATCGCTTTCCGCTATACGAAATTCGGGACTTATCTGAAAGCAATCGGAGCAGGTGAAAAGGCAGCAAAATTTGCAGGTATCCGTACCGACCGCATGAAGTTTTTCATTTACGTCCTGGCGGGTGCAATTACAGGTTTTGCAGCTTTCATCAGCGTCATTAAAGTCGGATCGGTTACATCTTCGGGCGGCAATCAGCTGGAGACGCAGATCCTGATCGCCCTGGTTCTCGGCGGCATGCCGATTTCCGGCGGAGCGAAAGTGCGTTTTGAAAACATCATTGTCGGCTCGCTTCTTTACATCGTCCTTAATTCAGGACTTACGATGATGGGCTTCTCAACTCAGATGATGCAGCTGATCCAGGGAATTGTCTTCCTTGTCTTCGTCGCTGTATTCGCTGACCGCGAGTCAATTCAGGTTATTAAATAATGATTTCATCCGTTTCAGGAGTTAATTCCGGATTTAAATAATTGCTCAGATGTTTCCGGAATCGATTCAGGATTTAAATAATTATTTGAGCCGTTTCAGAAGTGCTATGATAGGATACAGACAGAGAAACATGGTCATATTGTAACTTACAAAAACGGATAAATAATTATTCAGAGGTGATGAAGAATGCCAGTATCCGGACCGAAGTATCAGGCAGTTATAGACTGGGTGAAGCAGGGAATTGAATCCGGTGAAATGAGAACAGGCGACAGGCTTCTGTCGGAAAAGGAACTGAGCGAGAAATTCGGGCTCAGCCGGCAGACCATCCGCCATGCGACGGGAGAGCTTGAGAACCTGAAGCTGATTACGCGTATGCGCGGCAGCGGAACCTATATCGGGGCGGCCGAACCCAGGATAAAGCGCCAGAAATTCATGAACGTCGCGGTCATCGTGACTTATCTTGATAATTACATTTTTCCGCCGACGCTGCGCGGCATAAGTGATGCGCTGCGTGAAAACGGGTATACGACCCAGGTCTCCTTTACGGACGACAATGTGCAGAAAGAAACAGAGATCCTGGAAGCCCTTCTCCAGAACGAACGGATTGACGGCGTGATTGCGGAGCCGACCAAGGCGGCGCTTCCGAACCCGAATATCGAATTTTATCAGAAGCTTAAGGAAAAGAATATTCCTATTATCTTTTTTAATGCGGAATACCCGGAGCTGGATTTCCCGTGTATTCGTCTGGACGATGAGAAAATAGCCGAAAGGGCAGTACGGCTTCTTACGGAGGCCGGACATAAAAGAATCGCCGGTTTATTCCAGATGGATGACCGTCAGGGAATTCTCCGTTACAGCGGATTTATGACCGGAATGAAAAAGGCAGGGCTTTCTGTTCCGGAAGAGACTGTTGTATGGTTTGATACAATCGGTATGCGGCATCCGGCAAAACTTTTGGATTACTTTTTTTACAGAATCAAAGACTGTACGGCGGTCGTCTGCTATAACGATAATGTCGCCGTGAAGATTATAAAGGAATGTGACAGACGCGGGATCCGTGTTCCGGAAGACCTGTCGATTGTCGGTATCGATAATGCCGATGTCGCAAAAAACTGCACGACGCCGGTTACGACATTCCCGCATCCAAAGGAAGAACTCGGGCGTGTGGCAGCTGAGGCGATGGTGCGCATGATTGACGATCCGTCCTACGACGGCAGCCGGCTTTTTCTGCCGGAGCCGATCATCCGGGACTCGATCCAGAACCTGAAACTGCAGTAATTAAGCCGGAGAATCCGGAGAGCTTGTTTTGAAGTTTCGGCAGTTATGCAGGAGAATTCAGTAAGTTTATTTTAAGCTGCTGCGGCTGCGTTTTGAAGTATTGCGGTATCGCGGACTGCGGGCAGCCTTCAGAAATTTTTGCGGATTTTTAAGAAAGAGAGGAAAATGATGAGCAAGTTGTATTTTATACCGGGGAGCCAGGATCTGTACGGCGAGGAGTGCCTGAAGCAGGTTGCGGCGGACTGCGCTGAGATGGTAGGTTTTTTCAATGAGAAAATGGGGGATACCGTGACGTTCGAGCTTCTTCCGACCGTCGAGACTTCGGAAATCTGCGTTCAGGATATGCGCAGGGTCATGGACGACGATGACTGCGTCGGCGTCATTACCTGGATGCATACATTTTCACCGGCCAAAATGTGGATCAAGGGCCTGCAGCTCCTCAGGAAGCCGCTCCTTCATCTTCATACGCAGGCAAATGAAAAGCTTCCGTACAGCGAGATCGACATGGATTTCATGAACCTGAACCAGGCTGCGCACGGAGACCGCGAATACGGCTATATCCTCGCAAGGCTGAACATTGCGCATGAAGTCGTGGCAGGCTACTATCAGAACGAGGACGTTGTCGCAAGGATCCGGAGATTTGCCCAGGTCGCCAAAGCCGTCGCCCATTCGCATAATATCCGCGTTTCGACCTTCGGCAACAATATGCGCGACGTCGCCGTAACGGACGGCAACCGTCTGGAGTGCGAGATTAAGTACGGCTGGGAAATTAAATACTGGGGCATCGGCGAGATCGATACGCTTGCGGAAAATGCCACCGAAGCCGAGATCGGCGGCAAGATGGCGGAGTATGCGGAAAAGTACACGATGGCAACCGACAGGACGGACGCCGTCCGCGAGCAGGCCCGCTACGAAGTGGCCTTTGACAAATTCATCGCGGCAAATAAATGCACGGCATTTACCGATAATTTCCAGGATCTTTACGGCATGAAACAGCTGCCCGGCCTCGCGGTCCAGAACCTGATGGCAAAGGGAATCGGCTTCGGACCGGAAGGGGACTACAAGATCGCTGCATTTTCCGCCGTCCTTATGAAAATGGCGGAAGGGCGCAAGGGTGCGACGGGCTTTATCGAGGATTACACTTATGACCTTACGGAAGGACATGAGCTTGAGCTGGCCTCCCATATGCTGGAGGTGCCGGCTTCCTTCGCGGCATCGAAGCCCGAAATCCAGGTGAATCCGCTCGGAATCGGCGGAAAGGCGGATCCGGCAAGGCTTGTTTTCGACGGCGTGACGGGCGACGGCATCCAGTGCACGCTTGTCGACATGGGAGACCATTTCCGCATCATCTGCGCGGATATCGAACTCGTGAAACAGCCTGAACCGATGCCGAAGCTTCCGGTGGCGCGGATCATGTACCGCCACAAACCGAACTTCAGGATCGGGACCGAAGCCTGGTGCTATGCCGGCGGCGCCCATCACAGCGTCGTTTCCACAGCGCTTACCCGCGCGGATATTGCGATGTTCGCACGCCTGACAGGTACCGAACTCATCGCCATCGGCGACGACACGACCGAAGCCGATCTGCAGAAATTCTTCATGAAAAACTGAAAAAATCCGGTTAAAAGGGAATGCCGTTTTAGATTTAGTCTAAAACCCCATTCTCTTTTATTTTGTGATTAATTACCGTGTGGAGCCGTTTCATGAGGCTGCCTATATCGGAAAAATGAAAAGCCGCAATTTTCAGGAACCTTCAGCAGGGCGGCTGTTCTTTAGTGGAAAGACTGCTCTGCAAATTATAGATTTCTTCCGGGGAGAGTTCGGTGATGTCCATGATCTCTGTCAGAGGAGCGTCTTTTTTAAGCAACTTAAGGGCAATATCTTTATTCCTTTGCTTTATACCTTTTTTTATACCCTTTTCAACCCCTTCGTCCAATTTTTCTTTGAGAGCCATTTCCATAGTCATATACTGTATCCTCCATTCTTTGTTTCTCCGTGCATAGCAGACAGCGTCGTCCAGCCGTTTGGTGAAGGCGCTGGCCGCAATTCCGTCCGTAAGATAATCGAGAAATGCAGCCATTTCGCCCGAAATATCATCGGACTGGCCCTTCGTACATAAGAAGATTTTAGCCGTTCCGTCACCGAGCGGAAGTTCCTGCTCTTCTTTGCAGGTGTTTTCGAATGTATAGAAGTGTCTTTTTCCATCGAACGGATTGAATTTACAGAT
>DCDB01000112.1 GCA_002316215.1 Lachnospiraceae bacterium UBA1066
AAAAGCGGCGGGTTCCGCTTCCGCTTAAGCGCGACAAACGGCGAAATCATTCTCGCATCCCAGGCTTATAAGGAAGAGAAAGGCGCTGCCAAGGGAATCGAGAGCGTCAGGGTAAATGCACCGGCGGCTGTGCTGGTGGATCTGACGGACGGCAAAAAGGGAGCTTCCGACAGTCCGGACGGAAGTAAAGTCTTAAGCCGGATTCCTGACAGTTCGGTTCAAAAGTAAAGGCGGAAGCCGCGTTTTTTTAAAATAACAAGGGTATACGGGATTATCCGTATGCCTTTTTTGGTACATGGATATGAAAAATGAGAAAAATGAGAAAAAGTATGTTAGAATAATTAAAACGTTTAGGGAGGATTGTATGGAAAATTTCGTACAGTATACGCCGACGCGTGTCGTTTTCGGACGCGGGACTGAAAATAAAACAGGAGAACTTGTGAAGATGTACGGCGGAAGCCGTGTCTTTATCGTATATGGAGGGGGCAGCGCCGTAAAAAGCGGACTGATTGACCGTATTAAAGAGTCTTTGAGACGTGAAGGAATTGAGTTTGACGAACAGGGAGGCACAAAACCAAATCCTGTGCTTACCCATGCCGAAGAAGGTGTGCGCCGGGCGGAGGATTTCGGAGCGGATTTTATTCTCGGTGTCGGCGGCGGAAGTGCAATTGATACGGCTAAGGCCATTGCACACGGATGCGCGAACCCTTATTCAAAGCTCTGGGATATCTGGACAAAAAAAGTCCCTCTTGAGAAGTCTCTCCCTGTCGGCGCGGTTCTGACGATTGCTGCAGCGGGCAGCGAGATGTCGGATTCTGCTGTTCTTACGAATGAAGCTTTAGGAATTAAAGCCGGAATAAATACGGAATTTAACCGCTGCAAGTTTGCTGTCATGAATCCGGAACTTTTATTTACGCTGCCGAAATATCAGCTGGCTGCAGGCATCACTGATATTATGATGCATACGATGGAACGTTATTTTATACCGGATATTAAATGCGATCTCACGGATGAGATTGCAGAAGGCCTGCTTCGTACCGTTATTAAAAACGGCCGGGCGGTCATGGCACAGGAAGATAATTATGATGCTATGGCGGAGATTATGTGGTGTTCTTCGCTTTCCCATAACAATCTGACCGAGTGCGGACGTGGAAAAGATTTTTCGGTTCATAAATTCGGGCATGCCCTTAGTGCAAAATATGATTATACGCACGGCGCAACGCTTTCTGCAGTATGGGGATCCTGGGCAGAATATTTGTACATGGATGCCCTGCCTCGCTTTTCTCAGTTTGCAAGACGTGTTTACGGTGTGAAAACGCCGGATGACAGAAAGGCAGCAAAGGAAGGCATTGAACGGACGGTTGCTTTCTTCCGTGAAATCGGCATGCCGACATCGATTATAGAACTGGGCTGTGCCCCTACAGAGAAAGAACTTAAGGAACTGGCTATGGCGGCCACAAAGCAGGATACACTGAAGCTGACGAGAATCCGTCCGGTTGGCGCAAAGGAAGCAGAAGAAATCTTCCGGAGAGCCGTTGCCGCCGCACCTTCCGTCTGACAGTCCGGAAAGAAATCGGAAAGTAAGGCAGGTTTATTCAGAAGAGCAGTTAGCTTGTGGCGGAGAACAGAGCTTATGGATTTGTTGATGAACATATAAGGAGAATTATTTGAAAACCGACAGCGGAAATTCAAAGGAAGAAAGTTTCGTAAAAAAAGAAGCCTCTGCAAAGAGAAGAGCCTCTGTAAAGAGAGTAGCCTCTGTAAAGAAAGAAAGCAATACTAAGCAGGCAGGCTCCGCCAAAAAGGAAGGCTTCGCAAAGCAAGCAGGCTCTGCCAGGAAAGAAAATTTTGTAAAGGAAACGGCGTTTTCTAAGAAAGAGGCCTTTGTGAAGCATGGGGTTTCCGGAGATGAAAAGACGGAGAAAGCGGCGGAGAAAACAGCGGCTATGCAAAGCGGGAGCGGAATTAAATGCCCGGTATCCAGGAAATGCGGCGGCTGTTCGGCAATCGGCCGTGATTATTCTGAAACCCTGAAGGAAAAGGAAGAACTTGTCCGCAGGTGGGTGAAGTCTTATGCAGATCTGGAGGGAATTGTCGGAATGGACGATCCCTATCATTATCGCAATAAAGTACACGCTGCCTTTGCCCATGTTAAGGACGGCCGGAAAGAAAGGAATGTATCCGGCATTTACCAGGAGGGAACGCATAAGGTCGTTCAGGTAAAAGACTGCCTGATTGAAGACAAAAAGGCGGATGTCATCATCCTGGACATCCTGGATATGCTGCGGTCGTTTAAAATAAAGGTATATGATGAGGATACGGAATACGGGCTTCTTCGGCACGTGCTTGTGCGTACAGCGCATGCAACGGGAGAAATTATGGTGGTTCTTGTCATGGCGTCCCCCATTTTCCCGGGGAAGAATAACTTTATTAAAGCGCTTCTGGAAAAGCATCCGGATATCACGACTGTCATTTTAAATATCAATGATAAGCATACTTCTTACGTCCTGGGCGAGAAGGAAAGTGTTATCTACGGGAAAGGTTATATTGAGGATGTTTTGTGCGGCCTGCGCTTCAGGATATCCTCGAAATCTTTCTATCAGGTGAATTCTGTGCAGACGGAAAAACTTTACGGCAAAGCCATCGCCATGGCCAACCTCACGGGACATGAGCGTGTGGTTGACGCTTATTGCGGAATCGGTACGATCGGTATTATCGCAGCAGGGCATGCCAAAGAGGTCATCGGGGTTGAATCAAATAAGGACGCCATCAAAGATGCGGGTATTAACGCAGCGCTCAATAATATCAGGAATATTTCATTTTATGAAAATGATGCCAGCATCTTTATGAAAAACATGGCGGACAGAAATGAAAGGATCGAAGTTCTTTTTATGGATCCGCCGCGGACGGGTTCGACGGAAGAATTCATGGCCTCTGCGATTATGATGTCTCCCGGCCGGATCGTCTATATTTCCTGCAACCCTGAGACTCTGTCCCGGGATTTAAATTATCTGACTGTCCACGGATACAAGGCGAAAGAGGCCCGGGCCTTTGACATGTTCCCGTTTACAGCCGAAGTCGAAACTGTTGTACTCCTTGTAAAGTCGGGCCTTAATAATCGGAAATGAAAGGTCAAAGATAAGAAAGCCTGTGGCGGAGCGGCCTGAGATGAAGCGGCC
>DCDB01000013.1 GCA_002316215.1 Lachnospiraceae bacterium UBA1066
ATTCTCTGGCCTATCAGGTTTTTGATGCTTCCGGGGCTGCGGTAACATCCGGAACCGGAAAATCCGGCACAATTGCGAATGGCGGTTCTTTCTTCCTGAAGCATGGCGAAACAGTCCGCATTTACAATCTGGCAGCTGGCGACAAGTATACCGTTACTGAAAAAAGCAGTACAACGGCTAATGGGTACAAGACCTCTATTTCCGGAACTGCGGCCGGGACGGCAATTTCAGCGGTTACAGATATAACGGACGGAGTTAAAGCAGCGGGCGAGCAGACCTTTGCCACTAATGCCATTGACCGCCAGGATTTCGTCAATAATAAAGGGGTAACACCTCCTACCGGAATTATGATGGAAGTTTTTCCGTTTGCTGTGATGTTCATTTTCGCAGGATGTGGCGTAATTGCCATGATCATTAAGAAGCGCAGAGAGTCCTGATAATCTTAAGCTGCGCTGGAGCTTACATTTATCTTATTAAACCATAAAAGGGAGGAATAGATAATGAATTTAAAAAAGAAAGTTTTTTCAGGACTTTTGTCATCGGCTATCGTGCTGACCCTGGCTGCAGGTTTGACCCCGGCCGTATATGCGGCTGATCAGACGGCATTTCCTACTGCTTCGATTACTGCGGAAAAGATTTTTCAGGTAGATAACGCGGCTAACCTCAGCAAGCTGGCAGGAGCAAGCTTTGAGCTTACGCCGGACTCTTCTCAAAGCAGCCTGACCGGAGTTACCTATACGAAAGCAGATATGCCGATGCCGGCTTCCGGCGTAACGGGTACCGGAGACGCCAGAAAAGCGACGGTTTCTATTAGTTCATTTACGAATGCCGCCGACAATTTGAGTAAATCCGGTACTGCAGCCTTTGGGGATATCTCCTTTACGACTCCGGGAATTTATACCTATAAGCTGACGGAAGTTCCAGGTACCGTCCCCGGGATCACCTATGACCAAACCGTACGATATGTCAATGTATATGTTGATAATGTAGTGGATGCAAATGGCAATGTGACATTGAATAACAATGGTACACCGTGGGTCACTGTGTCCGGCATTACGGTCTGGAAAGGGACAAATCAGCTTGGAGCGGTTACCGGTGACACTTCCGCTAAAGATAAAGTTACTGATTCCGGTACTGTTACCGCATCTTTTACGAATACCTTCGGAAATACCGCAAATTCCCGTCTTGAAGTTTCAAAGACTGTAAAAGGTGCGGCCGGAAATACGAATGAGCAGTTTAGTTTTTTATTTACGACTTCCAATACTTCTACCCTTGCCTATCAGGTATTTAATGGTTCGACTGCTGTGACGGATGCCGGGAAATCGGGAACAATTGCGAACAACGGAACCTTTACGCTGAAAAACGGGGAGACGGTACACATTTACGGGCTTGCTGCAGACGATACCTATACCATCACGGAGCAGGGTGCAGCAGATTACAAGACTTCGATCAGCGGCTCTTCCGGAAGCACGGATGCCATTACCATTGCAGAAGACAACAAAACAGCGGGTGTCCAGACTTACAAACTTGACAAGGCTGATGCCCAGACGTTTACAAATACCAAGGGAATCACGCCTCCGACCGGAATCATGATGGATGTCCTTCCGTTTGTTGTCCTGGTGATTTTTGCGGGAGCTGCCGCATTGTACCTGTTTATCAGAAAAAGCAGGAGAAGTCAAAGATAAGAAAAAGCAGTTCCTATCAGGCAGGCGGGAATTTTATCCGCCTGCCTCAAAGAAAAGCAGCAGAGGCAGGCAAGGAAGAAATGATGACGGCAGGACAAAAATTAATCCGCGGAATGAATAAGGTACTGGATGCCGCAGTTGCAATCGCACTGGCAGTCGTTCTTTTGTACGGCGGCTATGCGCTCTGGGATACTTATTCGGTATACAATAAAACAGCCGTTTCCGGGGAAATTATGCATTTTAAACCTGACATTTCCAATCCGACTTTGAGCGACCTGCAGGCAATTAATGAAGACGTATGCGCCTGGCTGACCATTGACGGCACCCATATAGACTATCCCGTACTTCACGGAACAGATAATTCGGAATATTTAAATAAGAACATTTATGGTGAATATTCATTAGGCGGGAGCATTTTCCTGGACTGCCAGAACAAGCCGGATTTTACTGACTTTTATTCCCTGCTGTACGGACACCATATGGATGGCGGAGCTATGTTCGGCGATGTCAAAAATTTTGAACAGGAAAGTTTTTTTGATTCCCACAAGACGGGTACCCTGATTACCTCAGGAAAAAGTTTCCGGCTTGAAATTTATGCCTGCATGCATGTAGATGCCTATAACACTTATATGTTTACTCCTGGTGTTCCGGATGAGCCCGCGCAGCAGACGCTTTTATCCTATATACAAAAGAATGCACTGTACTACCGGGATGCCGGTACTGATACAGACAGCCGGATCCTCGCTTTGTCTACATGTTCTTCAGCAACGACTAACGGGAGAACAATTATAGTCGCGCGGATGTCAGAAGAAAAAGATACGGGAGGTAGAGGGTAATGATAATCAGGAAACATCAGGGCTGGCAGGAAATGCTGGCTGCTGCAGTTATACTGTTTATGCTTTTAATATTCCCCGTGTCTGCCATGGCTGAGGAAACAGTAAAGGCTGCTGTCAATATACCTGTGTACCAACAGATTGACGGTGATACTCCGCAGACAGCAGAAGTTTTCACTTTTGTACTGAAAGCTGCCGGCAATGCCCCGATGCCGGAAGGCAGCGTGAATGGAAGGAAAACGGCTCGGATTTCCGGGAATGGAACAGTTTCTTTCGGTCAGATCCTCTACACGAATATCGGAGAATATCGCTATACCATAAGCGAAGTCAGAGGGATCAACCGTCAATATACCTACTCTTCAGCAGTATATTCGGCTTCCGTACTTGTAACTTGGAAAGATGCTGTGGGCGGTGATTTGGAAGCCACGCTGAATCTTGCCAGAGAGGACGGAATTTATAAGCAGGAAAAAGCGCTGTTCATCAACCGTTACAAGGCGCCTGTTTCCGTTTCTGCGAATTCACAGCCGCAGGCGATCCGTACACAACCGGCCGAAAGCGTAAATTCTCTTAATGGATCTGCCAACCCTCCGAAGACAGGAGATACTGCAGGCGCGGTTTTATGGGGCGTTTTAATGGCGGTTTCGTCTGCGGCTGTAATTTTTGTCATAATCCGCCAAAAGAAAACTTCTCATGTAAAAAATGAAAATTCACAATAACATGGCGCCATTCAGGCAGTAAACCGGCCGATCATGCATTTATAAAACCGACTCATCCAGAAAATGATACCGCACGGTATCATTTTTTTGCATACAAGCAGGAAACGTTTTATAAGAAGCGGAAAATGACTTAATGAATGCAGATTTTAACTATTTTTGTCCGTTCGGTTATCTTTGAAGACGGGAATTTGAAAAGGACGGCTGATTCTTAAGCAGATTGATATTTTTCCGAAATAAGGATTTAGTTGGAACATAAGTATCCGGGCTGACCCGGGAGTGCATCGGCTATGAGAACGGTGTGCCGGGCGGCGTGATCTCCGCCTTGAATGTGCTCTGTTCCCACGGGGACAAGGTTCTCTTACACAGCCCCACATACATTGGCTTCACCATGGCGCTGCAGAACAACGGCTGTCATATCGTCCACAGTCCGCTCGTCAGGGATGAAAACGGTATCTGGAGGATGGATTTTGCAGACATGGAAAAGAAGATCGCGGAGCAAAAGATCCATGCAGCTGTTTTTTGCAGTCCGCACAATCCCTGCGGCCGCGTATGGGAAAAGCGGGAAATTGAAAGGGCCATGGAGATTTTCGGAAAGCACCATGTTTTTGTGACGTCGGATGAGATCTGGTCGGATATCATTTTAACCGGAAATAAGCATACGCCGACACAGTCTGTAAGTGAGTTTGCCCGTCAGAATTCGGTCGCGCTCTATGCGCCGGGCAAGACCTTTAATCTGGCGGGCCTCGTCGGCAGCTATCACATTATCTATAACAGCTGGCTTCGCGACAGAGTGGCAAAAGAATCTTCCCTGGCACATTATAGTGATATGAATGTCCTGTCGATGCATGCCTTGAGCGGCGCTTATAAGCCGGAAGCGTATCAGTGGTGTGACGAACTGTGTGAGACGCTTACCGGCAACGTGGATTTTGCCGTCAATTATATAGAAGAGCATTTTCAAGGGGTTGAAACATCCAGACCGGAGGGTACCTATATGCTGTTCGCGGACTGCACCGGATGGTGCAAAGCGCATGGCAGAACCATTGAGGATGTGGAACATGCCTGCTGGGATGCGGGCGTAGCTGTACAGGACGGAAAAATGTTTCACGGGCCCTGTCATCTCAGGCTGAATCTGGCGCTGCCTCTTACCCGTGTGCAGGAGGCATTCGCCCGCATGGACAAATATGTTTTCAACAATCCTATAGTGCCGAATAAAGGATGTTGCGGAGACGGCGGGTGAAGGTTGTCGTGCCGCTGTCCGTACGCTGCATCAGGAAAACAACCGTGAGGTCATTCGCAGGGTCAACCATCATATAGGTGCCGAGCCAGCCGTCCCACCCGTATTCGCCTGCTGAAGCCGCCGACAGGGCAAGTTCAGGGTGCACCATGACACGCATGAGGTTTCCGTAGGTATATCCGGACAGCTGCGGAAGAGCGGTATCAAAGGCTGCCTGCTGCACAGGATTTAAGCCCTGGGCATGCATGAACTTTACTGTACCGGGCGCAAGTATTTTTACGCCGTCTAAAGAGCCGCAGCCGAGAAGCATCCGGTTAAAGCGCATATAGTCATCTATCGTCGAGACAATTCCTGCGCCGCCGGATTCAAAGGCGGGCGGAGTCAGCATGTCATTGGAAATGGCCAGATTTGTATCTGTAAAGAGAGTGCCGGGAACCTGTGTATATATTTTTGCGAGCCGCGGCTGTTTTTCAGAAGGCACGTAGAAGCCCGTATCCTCCATGCGCAGGGGGTCAAAAATATGCTCTTTAAGAAATGAACTGAATTTCTGACCGGAAACGGCCTCCACGACAGCACCCAGGATATCTGCGGATAAGCCGTATTCGAAAGATGCGCCGGGGATGAAAGAGAGCGGTATTTCGGCCAGCCTGTCCATGAATTCCATCGTCGTTAACGGATTTTTTTCCATACGCAAAGCGGTTTCCCGGAAAAGCTTCGAGGTCATCAGACGTCCGGCATCGGCTGTCCCTCCGTAGGTGTATCCGGAAGTCATCCCGAGCAGGTCGCGGATCGTAACTTCCTTCGGCGACGGGATGAGACCGGATCCGTCAGAATCCACAACGAGCGGATGGGCAAAGGCCGGGAGAATTTCGGAGAGCGGCTGCAAAAGATCCAGGCGTCCGTCCCCGAGAAGCAGCATGACCGCCGCCGAGGTAATGGGTTTGCTCATCGAAAACATATGGCAGATGGTGTCACGGCGGAAAGGAATTTCATTTTCCAGAGACGCAAATCCGGCTTCATAGTACCCCTGTTCAGTGCCGCCCTGAAAAACAAGGCAGGAAGCGCCTGCGGTAAAGCGGGTATTTATCATCGTGTCAAGAAGATCCTGAATCTTATCAAGCTGTTCTTTATTCATTTTAATCCTTTCCGGAAATTCATGTACGAAACGTGCGGCCTGCTCTTAGCCGTATATTTTCAAAAAAAGTGAAAAAGCATATATAACTTACCATATCCATACAAAAAAAACAAATAATGTCCGGTAACTGTTTTATTTTTCGTTTTCGGCAGAGAGCCTTTGAAGGAATAAGTATTTTTAGGGCGGCGAATATAGTAAATAAGGATTGATAAAAAAGGGAAAAGAGACTAGAATTCCTTTATCCGCGTATTATGGACGGGGGGAGGTTCGAATGCATTTCCTTTATATAGATCCCGGAACAGGCAGCATGCTGTTCACAATTCTTATCGGCCTGATCGGGGCAGCCATTTATTCGCTTCGCATGCTTTTTATGAAAGTCCGTTTTATTATCAGCGGCGGTAAAAAAGCGGAGGCCAATAAGAATAAAATCCCATTCGTTATCTTTTCTGATAATAAACGATACTGGAATGTTTTTGACCCGATTTGCCGGGAAATGAATAAAAGGGGGCAGGATGTCGTTTATATGACGGCCTCACCGGATGATCCTGCCTTAAAGAATTCCTATCCGCATATCAAAGGGCAGTTCATAGGAGAAGGCAACCGTGCTTTTGCAAAGCTGAATCTTCTGAATGCCGGAATTGTCCTTTCCACGACACCGGGACTTGATGTCTATCAGTGGAAACGTTCCAGAGAAGTAAATTATTATGTACACATTCCGCATGCGGCAAGTGATATTACGATGTATCACATGTTCGGCATCGACCATTATGATGCTGTTCTTCTGTCGGGGGAGTATCAGGAAAAGCAGATCCGGGCGATGGAGGAGCCGCGAAATCTTCCCGCCAAAGAAGTGGAGCTTGTCGGTATCCCTTATATGGACGAGATGAAGAAGCGTCTTGTGGCGGCCGGCCCTGCGCCGGAACATCCGACCACGGTTCTTTTAGCTCCGTCCTGGGGACCGAATGCGATTTTGACGAAATATGGAGAAAAAATAATCAGGCCTTTATTAAATACTGGTTTTCATGTGATTATCCGGCCGCATCCTCAGTCTTTTCTGTCCGAAAAAGACCGGATGGATAAGCTGATGAAGCTTTTTCCGGAGAGTGAACAGCTGGAATGGAACCGTGATAATGATAACTTTGAGGTCCTTCGGAGGTCTGATATCATGATTTCCGATTTTTCAGGAGTAATTTTCGATTATACTCTGGTTTACGACAAACCTGTTATTTATACAGATGCCAGAATTGACGTCAGCATGGATGATGCCTGGTGGCTGAAGGAGCCGTTGTGGACGACGAAGATTCTTCCGGAAATCGGACTTCAGCTGAAAGAAGATCTTGGTTCCATGAAAGAAAAAATCGAAGAATGTCTGCAGGATAAGCGTTACAGTGAAGGAAGAAACCGTGCAAGGCAGGAGACCTGGTGCCATGCAGGAGAAGGTGCGTCCAAAACAGCGGACTACCTGCTTGCCAAAAGTAAGGAACTGACGGCTTCGGAGGCAGGAAAATGAGTTTCGGCACGATATTATATACAATTCTTATAAGTCCGCTCCAGATGTTCTTCGAGTTCATCTTCAGTTTTGCACAGAGGTTTATAAATGATCCCGGCATATCAATTATTGTGCTGAGCCTGGTCATGAACTTTCTTGTGCTGCCTCTGTATAAGCGGGCGGATGCGATGCAGGCGGAAGAGCGGGACACGGAAGCAAGGCTTCATGACGGAATTACTCATATTAAGAAAGTTTTCTCCGGCGATGAGCGCATGATGATCCAGCAGGAATATTACAGGCAGAACAACTATAAGACATTTGATGCCTTAAAGGGATCCGTCTCGCTGTTTCTGGAGATACCATTCTTTATCGGCGCGTATCAGTTCCTTTCCCATCTGAAGGCGCTTCAGGGAGTATCCTTCGGACCGCTGGCCAATTTGGGTGCGCAGGACGGCCTGCTAGTGATCGGAGGTTTGTCCGTCAATTTACTACCGATTGCCATGACGACCGTCAACCTGATATCCTGCATTATTTATACCAAAGGTTTTCCCAGAAAGACAAAAATACAGCTGTATGCCATGGCTGTCTTTTTCCTGTTTTTTTTGTACAGTTCACCGTCCGGCCTGGTTTTTTACTGGACACTGAATAATGTCTTTTCTCTGTGCAAAAACATTTTTTATAAAATCAAAAATCCCCGTAAGGTTCTGGCTGTCCTTAGTTCGGCCGGCGGTGCAGTTCCAATTGGCTCTGCCTTTCTCCTTCCGGGTTATACATGGAAAGAAATGGCTGTTTTATGCGGAATCGGGATTGCGCTGCAGCTACCGCTGGTGCTTTATATCGTAAAGAAGAAGCATAAAGTTAAAGAGGAGAGCGGAGTACCGAATAAGAAAATGTTCCTGCTCGCAGGTATTTTTCTGACTGTCATACTCGGTCTTCTGATTCCGTCATCGGTTATTAAATCCTCGCCGCAGGAATTCGTGGATGTTCTGAATTATCATAATCCGTTATGGTATGTTATCAGCGCAGGCTGTCTGGCTTTCGGAACTTTCCTCATCTGGTTCGGCGTTTTTTACTGGCTGGCGGACCGCAGAGGAAAAATCCTTTTTGAGAAGGTGATGTGGATTGCCTGCGGCATTTCCATTCTGGACTATATGCTGTTCGGAACAGGCCTCGGGATACTTTCCTCAAGTCTGCAATATGAAAAGGATTTTCATTTTACGGAAATTCAGATGCTTATAAACGGAGCGGCGCTTTTGGCTGCGGCGCTTGTTATGCTGTTTGTGTTTATAAGGTTCAAAAAAATAACTGCAAGTGTCCTGACTGTCGGTATTCTGGCCATGGGCTGCATGGCCGCGTACAATGCTGTGAAGATTACCGATTCCGTATCCCCGCTGAAACAGCAGGCAGTAGAGGAGTCTGAAAATATGCCTCAGCTGACCTTGTCGCAGAATGGGAAGAATGTTGTCGTAATCATGCTTGACCGTGCACTGGGTCCGATGATTCCGTACATTTTCAATGAGAAACCTGAGCTAAAGAAAGAATTTGACGGCTTTACGGATTATCAGAACACGGTCTCTTTCGGGGGTTTTACCAATTTCGGGTCACCGGCTCTGTACGGCGGCTATGAATACACTCCGGTTGAGATTAATAAGCGGAATCAGGAATCGCTCATGTCAAAGCAGAACGAAGCGATACGTGTGATGCCTGTCCTGTTTGATCAAAACGGCTATGAGGTTACCGTATGCGATCCGACTTATGCAAATTACAATTGGTCTTCGGATACGTCAATTTATCAGGATTATCCGGATATTCATACGTACGTTACAAACGGAAGGTTTACCAATACTGAGGCGGCAGCGAATTTGTTTCTTAACAATAAGAGAAACTTCTTCTGCTACAGCCTGATGAAGTCTTCTCCCCTGCTTTTACAGCACTTTTTATATAATGGCGGAAAGTATATGAAACCGGAAGGGAAAGATGTAAATTCCAGCGCACAGCAGACCATAGAGAGCAATTCTACTGCGGAAGGCGTGAACGGGGGATTCATGAATTCGTACACAGTGCTGACTCATCTTTCGAACATAACGACGACCAATAATCAGTCGAAAGGTGCTTTTATTATGATGTCGAATGACACCACGCATGAAGCGGCCCTGCTTCAGGAACCGGAGTATGAGCCGGCGGAGAAAGTCGACAATACCGTGTTCGATCAGGAAAATGCAGGCCGTTTTAACCTTAACGGCAGGATCATGAAGATGGATAATGACCTTCAGTATTCGCACTACGATTCCAATATGGCGGCTATGATCCAGCTTGGAAAATGGTTTGATGATCTGAGGGCGAATCATGTCTATGACAATACCCGTATTATTCTTGTTTCAGACCACGGAAGACCAATCGGTCAGTTTGATGGATTGCTCGATAAAAACGATTCGACCCAGTTTGCTGATAAAGAATGGTTTGCACCTCTTCTCATGGTGAAAGATTTCAACAGCACCGGATTCACGATATCGGACGAATTCATGACCAATGGCGATGTTCCGACAATAGCGACGGCAGATGTTATTCAGGATCCACGGAATCCGGCAACAGGAAAGCCGATCAACGAGGATGCGAAGTATGCGGGGGTACAGTATGTACTGGCTTCCGAAGATTTTGATATTTCAAAGAACAATGGAAATGTCTTCCTTCCGGGAGACTGGTATTCTGTCCATGATAATATCTGGGACAAAGCGGATTGGAAATCTGTTGTGAGGGGCGCAATATTGCCGAATTGAAGAAATACTGGAAGATTTCAGGATTAAGGCATGGAAGCTTTCCGCCTCAGGCATTCCATGGCATATTTTCTTCAGCGCTTCGCGCAAAAACATATTCAGAAAATATTGC
>DCDB01000289.1 GCA_002316215.1 Lachnospiraceae bacterium UBA1066
GATGAGGATGCTCTGGAGGAGCTTCTCCTCGGACTGGAGGAGAAAGGCTTTACCGCCGAAGCCGAGCCGCAAGAGGACGCTGTGGTCGCTGACGGCTCCGGCCTAACGGTCACGGTTCCGGTCAACGCAGCATCTGTCGAGAATCTCAAGAATCTGCTTGAGGCAAAGGGAGCGCTCATCAAGAAAGCGCTCGGCATCACTGACATTAGCATCAATGTCGAGGATGAAAAGGTTTCATTCCCATGGTTTTCAAAGATGCCCGAACCGGATGAAGCAAAAGCATACACCGAGTTTATTGCCGCCATATGCCGGATGAGTAAGGAACAGAAACGCATCAGCGCGACGGAGCGGCCTTCAGACAATGAGAAGTTCACTTTCCGGGTGTTCCTGATCCGGCTCGGCTTCGTCGGTGACGAGTACAAGGTCACGCGCCGGATTCTGCTCCGTAACCTGTCCGGGAACAGTGCATGGAGAAACGGAGCGCCGGAAAAGTAAGCCACCACGCACTATATTAAAAAAGCGGTCAGGAATGAGTTATCTGCTCACGCCCGACCGTTTTATTCTTCTTTGTCCTTAACCACATTCAGCTTCATATGCCACGGCAAGCCTTGATTGACAAGTGCAAAGCGGTGATACAGCTTCGGTTTATAGGTTTTATCGATCATATAAGAATGGTGCCTGTTCCTGAAGCCGTCGACTACGGTGATGATCAAGAAATCAATCTTGTCAAACTGAGAAATTACCTGCCACATATCCGCTGTCAATGGAAAATCATTCAGGCACTGTTTGTGCGTCCGCAGGCTCATATCGGTGACGAGGTATTCCATCCGTGGAACCCGTATCTCCATCAGAAAGCCGAGACGGTCGAGTCCCTGTGAACGATATTCCTCAACACGCGATAGATGCTTGTCGAACACTTCCATGAAAGTGTTCATGGATACCCGGTAATCAAAATCAGTTTCGGTTTTCAGGTCTTTGTTGACCAGATCCTCTATGCCTTGGCGAGCGCCTTCCGGATCACGATCATATCCGCCGTCCTTATACTTGTCATAGACCTTGTAGATATCATGCTCCCGATGACGGCTCTGCGAATCCTGCTTCTCGTTCAGAAGGGTGTCTATAAGGAAATGTTCCAGGCCGATTCTTTTATCGCCATCAAGGAAAATGAAATCCGGACGCTCCTGATGCTTGGAAGAAATATCCTTCCACTTTCTTAGTAGCTTGATGTCTTCACAGGCGTAGTCAAAGCAATCCTTCTCGTAATTCTTTCTTCCCATAGTACCTCATTTCTCATAATCCGGAGCGATGATCTTGAAATAAGGACTCATGCTGTGTTTTGATGCAATACCGAGTTCCTGCCCGGAAGATGCAACCGTACACTTTGCCATGATATCTCTCGGAGCATTTTCAAAGCGGATAACTCTGAACCAGGTCTTGAATTTCTCAGCATCGTCACGGTAATATGCCGGAATATCAGACTTTTCCGGTATCTCATGCTGAATCTGATCGATGTATGCCCAGTACCTGTTTGTTGCACCACTATGTATCAAGAGAATCCGAGGATTGTCATTATCGAGTATTTCAAGAAAAACGCTGGCTGCAATTTTGTTTCCAAGTTTCCCATACCAGACATAGCCGTTTTTCTGAATCAACTCATTATGAGCCTCTATGGTGCCGCATTCTGGCGCAAACTTATTTGAAAACCTCAGTGCAACTGTCTTCATAGTGATTGCTCCGTTACTGCAGCTGACAGTTCATATAACCTATTTGAAATACGTTTTTGCTCAGCAATAGGGGGCAACGGCATAAGATGATTGCGAAATACTTTTAGAGACACGAACGGTTGTAAACCACCTATCGCGGTTTTCCGCAATTCATACTGCTCGTGCATTAGGAACCAATATACATATGACATATCCAAATCCTTTTCAGATATGTTTTTAAACAGGGCAACATTCTTGATGCAAAAATCTCTGTCTTTTTTTACTATAACCGGATTCCCTATTGAACCAATCATTGCAAATAAAATATCGCCATCATCGACAAAAGAACGCTCATTAATTTTCTTTGCGTCTTCTTCCGAAATCAGCTTGACATCATCAAAGCTTAATGAGCCGCCGGAAATATTCTTGCTTGTAACCAGCGGGATCCCTTCATCATGATACTTAGGAGAATCATGTGTACCGTCCCTAACATCAAGAACGTCCGACAGTCTAACCCATTTCCAATTTGCCGGAATATCAAACGGAATCTCATCCTCGGTAATCTCAGGCAGCTTCTTGCTATTCTTGATTTTACCTTCCTTCTCAAGGTACTTCTTTTCTTCCTGTATCTGCTTATACAGTTCTTCCGCAGTGCTGTCCTCCGGCAGCTGCTTCGTCAGCTTACCGCAGATAGCAGCATCGATAAGTTTGCCCTTCAAAACATCTCTGTCGGAGGAATAGCGGGTCTGGAGATCATCAATGATAGAAAGATTCAACACCGCAGCTTCTATCTTTTCTACAATACGTTTTTGTTCTTTATACGGCGGAAGTGGTATTTGTAATCCCATAATCATTTCTGGTCTTAATTCTCTCTGATTTGTTGAACCAATACCATTTCCTTCTAAATACCCCTGATATCTTTTTATTGCATAAAAAACAAATCGTTTATCTATTTTATCTAACAACCGTACTACTGTAATATGAGAATCGGGAAATACAGGCATATCATCAATTCTGTCTTCATCAGTAAATATGCCTACTCGCCCAAGTGTGCCGGTTCCAGTTGAATTAATAACAATGTCTTTATCATATAGATAATCTTCTTCATTAAACTTTGCAACTTTCTCATCTGACAGAAATTTAGCCAGTTTCATATTTATCCCGCCAGTTTTGAGATTGCATTTCTGAGCGAATACCTGTGTTTTACTTTTATCAACATACTTTGGAGCTTTACCTCGTTTAATATCTTTTACTGATAATTCATATAATTTCACCCACATCCATGTAGATGGTATTTCGTAATCGTTTGAAGATATCGTATCATCAGTCAATTCCACTTTTGATATTTTTTTTGCTTTCAGCAGCTCCTTACGCTCCTCAGATATTTCACCATAAAGAGTTTTTGCATTACCGTCATCCAGATTCTGAGAGGTTAACTTTCCCTGCATTGCAAGATCAATGATTCTATTTTTAACAGATATAGTATCAATCACGCGTCAATCCCTCCCAGCAATTCTTTCAGGGATGTGACTGCAGCTACGATGCCGTCTGATTCATCCTGCATATCATCGAGGACTTCCGAGATTGTACGCTCATCCTTCTCTTCGAGATCAAGCCATTTGAAATCAAGATTATCAGCCTTCTTTACTTCTTCCTCTGTAAAGCATCTCCATCTTCCGTTCGGATTCTCTTCGGAATAGGTCTGCTGCCTGTCTTCCATATGTCCAGAGCAGTAGCAGTCAACGAACTCCTGCAGATGTGCTCTTGTCATCGGCTTCGTGGCCATCGTGTGCTTGATGCCCGTACGATAGTCATAAACCCAGATGTCCTTGGTCGACTTACCCTTCTCAAAGAAGAGAACGTTCGTCTTGACACCGTTCGCATAGAATATTCCGGTCGGCAGGCGTAGAATCGTGTGAAGGTTGAAGTCCTTCATCAGCTTTTCACGCACCTTTTCCGTAGAACCGGTATCTGTAAGAACGCTGTCTGGGAGGACAACGCCGACACGACCGCCGGTTCTGACAATGGACATGATGTGCTGCAGGAAATTGACCTGGTTATCGGACGTCTTGATAAATTCCGGTCTGTTCGCGGAAACCTCTACGCTGCCCTGCGGACGTGTGCCGAAAGGCGGATTCGTCATGATCACATCGTAGACCTTATCGGATGTATCGATCAGGGAATCTTTATATGCGATTGGACTCTTGCTCACGCCGATGTCATGCAGATACAGGTTCATGGACGCAAGTGTCACGACGAGGGATGTGTTATCCGCGCCGGAGAGAGCATCGTTCTTCAGGAATTTCTGTCTTTCTATATCCTTGCTCTGTGTCTTCATGTGTTCGTAGGCAGCAAGTAAGAAGCCGCCTGTACCGCAGCAAGGATCTGCAACCGTTTCCGTGATCTTTGGGTCCACCACATCCACTATTGCTGAGATTAGTGACCTTGGAGTGAAATACTGCCCGGCACCGCTCTTTTTATCCTGTCCGTTCTTCTCAAGGATAGACTCGTAGATTGCGCCCTTGAAATCGCCCTCCATCATGTACCAGTTTTCTTCTGATACCATTTCGATGACCTTGGCAAGCATGACCGGGCGGTCGATCTTGTTGGTAGCCTTTGTGAAGATGGTACCGATGAGACCGTCTGTGTCGGAGAGTTCTTTCAGGATTTCTTCGTACTTATCGACCAGATCCTGTCCACTCAGTTTGGCGAGATCTTTCCACTTATATCCGTCAGGGATTGAACTGCCGAGACCGAGTTTTTCTTTTTCATCGTCCATTTTGAGAAAGAGAATGTATGTAAGCTGTGTTATATAATCTGTGAAACCGACGCCTGCCGCAGCAAGGACATTCGCTATGTTCCACACCTTATTTAATAATGCCGATTCGCTTTTCTGATTTGCCATTTGTTATGCCGCCCTTAATATAAATTTTGATAGTGTTTGCATTTCGTCTGTAAGCACCGGAGCGCCAAAGCTCATGATTGCGCTTCTCCAGAGATCGGTATCGACCGTGTTCAGTTCGGCTGGGGTGATTGCTCCGTCACCAATAATGTAATCGGCAATCTGCTTCATGATGCCTTTCTGTGCTTCGGAAAGGACACGCTGTTGCTGACCGCAGTACAGGCTGAACTTCTGCGTATAGCCGTTAAGCAGGCTTGTAAGTTTCAGATTTTTCTTGTATGCATACCGCACGATCTGTATAAGGTTCGTCAGTGCATTCACGTTTTCCTTACTGTCAAGTTCATCGACGCTGCCTTCCTCGTCGAGGATTTTATAATTCTGCCAGATGTGGTAGGCGCTGTACAGACTGCTTTCTGCAAGAAGTCTGTCCCGTAATTCAACAAGCATCGTATGTGTGATAACTGTGTCTTCGGAATTGTAAATGATGCGCAGAGCTTCCATGCTGTCCTTGTTGTCTTCAAGATATTTCTCGAAGGAGTCAATATAAGACCTTGCCGTCTCCTTTGAAAAGCCTGCATAGAGGAGCGTATCGTCATCCTGCGTTTCAACGAAATAGCCGCGCTGCATTTCCAGAAGTTTCTTCCTTGCCTGCAGATTGCTCATTAACGCATATATCAGCGCCATACGCATTGAATTATCTTGGGATGGACTGGTGTATTCAACCAGAGTTCCCTGGTCAAAGGCACTGTTGATGCTGTTTGCAATCGTCCTCGGGGCAAAGCCGTAGCTCGATATGAAGAAATCAAGATGTCTTCCGAACAGTGTACTTTCTTCGTAGCGGCGCTGAATACTCGCACAGTAATTGCGAAGCAGCATCAGGTTCTCGTCACTCAGTTCATTATGAGAAAGATGTTCCAGCAGAATCTCAAGGGACATCGTCTTTCCTGTTGGAGGATTCGGACCCGGTCCGGGAATGGTCTTATCATGCTCTGTGACGCCTACGGCATCAACGATGTAATAGCATTCCTTCGTCTGGGCATTCGGAGTGACTTCCTTTATCTTATCGTCCGAGATGACTCGGCATCCACGCCCCTTCATCTGCGTGTAAAGTGTTTCAGAGAATACGTCCTTCATAAACAGGACAACCTCCAGTGGCTTCACATCGGTTCCTGTTGCTACAAGCGTTACTGTCACGGCGATTCGGAAATCCTTCTCAACCCTGAGGTCACGAATGAGACCGTTGGAATCACCAGAAGAATATGTGATTTTCTGAACAAAATGTTCCGGCACCTTGCCGCTCTCGAACGCCTCTCCAAAGACTTCTTTTGTCATATCGACGATTTCCGTCGCGTGATGGTCATCCTTGGCAAAGATCAGAGTCTTTGGAATGTATTCCCATTTTTTCTCTCGCTCAGGATACAGGTCACTGTAAATCGAATCTCTGTAAGCGGTCAGCACTTTCCTAATCTGATCTTTATTTACAACTGAGCGGTCAAGTTCCAGTGGATGGTATTCAACATCAGTTGGAGCATCATAAGTTTCTTTTTCTCCTGTACGTCTGACCGTTTCCACGACCTTAGACTTTTTATCTATCGTGCCGCCGTGAGCGGTGACATCCGTGATAATCCTGTATACTCTGGCTGGAACATTTACGCCGTCCACGACAGAGTCATCATAGGTGTATTGCTCGATGATATTGTTATTGAAGAAAGCGTAGGCTTCGGGAGTCGGTGTGGCTGTAAGGCCAAGAATCTTTGCGTCTTTGAAATAATCCAGTACCGCTTTCCATTTTCCGTATATGGATCTATGGCACTCGTCCACAACTATAAATTGAAAGTAATCAGGCGGCAATTCCAGCTTGTCCTGCAACTGCACCGCAGGTTCGCCGTCTTTATACTTTTCTTCGTTTTCTTTTGTTATCTCATCTTCGGCATCCTCGTTACCTTCAGCAAGTGATTGTCCAGTGAGCACTGCAAAAAGTTTTTGAATGGTGGAAATGATAACATCGCCCTTGATATCGTTTTCCTTTTTCAGGCGCTTGATCTGATAGAGTGAACTGAGAGGCTGCTGATTTTCTGTTTTGTCGAACAGGCTGAATTCCGACTCTGTCTGCCGAGCAAGATTGTTCCGGTCAACGAGAAACAGAACACGCTTTACAGAGGTATAGTTCAATAAACGATAGGATGCGAGGCAGGCAAGATAGGTTTTTCCAGAGCCTGTTGCAAGGACAGCGAGATTTTTCTTTTCGCCGCCTTTGAGTGAGTTCTCAAGGGCAATCTCTGCATCATACTGGCAGTCACGCAGACCTTTCTTCTCCAGAAGAGGAAGTGCACCGTATTCCGACGTTTTGCCGATGATCTGCAGCATCTTCTTCGGAGTGTGCATAGCAGGCAATTCTACGTAATCGCTATCCGGCAGGAGCATGTTCTTGAAATAAATCTTATTTCCATTTGCCATATAGACAAGCGGAATAAGCCCATCAACCCAAAGACCATACCAGCTTTGTGGATGAACTGCATAACTATCTGCCTGTTTCTCCACTTCCGGGCCGAGAGGATTATCTTCTTTTTTGGCTTCAATAACAGCTATAGCCTTATCATCTATAAAAAGAAGATAGTCGCTTTCCGTATTTCCCTGCATAAGGGCTTCTTTTACGGCAGATGTAGTCTTGGAAATGTACTCTCCGCGCGAGACAATATCCCAGCCAGCACTCCTCATCTGCTTATCAATTTTAACACGTGCTTTTTCTTCCGGCAGCATTAGTCTCACCCCTTCCTATCATTTTCATCCGGCACAAATTCCAGTATATCATCAACGCCGCAGTCCATTACGCGGCATATGTTTTCTATGCTCTCAAGGGAGATATAGCCGTTGCGTTTCAGGCGTGTGATGATGTTTGCGGAAAAACCTGCTTTCTGCTGCAGCTCCGCATTTGTCATTTCTTTTTCTATCATCATATGAAATAGTTTCTTGTATGAAACAGCCATAAGACACCTCCCGTGTCATGCAAAACAATATATAAAAGTATATCACGAAAATGTGAATTTTTCAAGTTGCTGATGAAATGTCTGAACCCAATCCTCTGTCCTCCGGCAGGGGATATTTTTTGTCCAAATATATCCGCTCAAATCGTCCGTTTATCTCCAGAGGGAAGTAAGAGGGGTTGATTTTCCCGTTAAGGAACAGAGGAAGGTAACTTCTCCAAACAAAATATCGAAAGCCTGATTACGTATAGGGCCGGGATACATATAGTCAACACCGCCGCAAGGCAGGAGGACTATCGGTACCTCTGGATAACTGTGCCCTTTTATGTAATCAGGCTCTTTTATTCAGCCGCCCTCATGCATTCCGGCGCTTTTCCGTTCAGGTGGAAAGGAACGGATATGTTTATCAATTACAGGCTGGAGGACGGTTCCACTGTGCTGGTGGAGGTCACAGAAGAAACTGCCGCATACATTCTGGATAATGACCGGGAAATGACAAACGCCGACCGCAAGGAACGCTACCACTGTCCTTATCACATCGAGGCGATGGAGTATGAGGGCGATTCCCTCGCGTACCGCCTGACGCCGGAAGAAATATTCGTCCGTAAGGAGGAACAGGAGCATATCAGCGATACGCTTTCCTGCCTGACAGACGTTCAGCTTCGGCGGCTCACCATGAAAGCGGACGGCATGACGCTCCGGGAAATTGCCGCTGCGGAAGGCACCACGGTCAATGCTGTTATGGAATCACTGGAGGCGGCAAAGAAAAAATTCAAAAAACATTTCTAAAAACACCTGTACAAAACGACCTGTTTTTCTCCGTATAGTGAAGGACTTGATGTCCTCGGAAAGATGCAAAACGCCATGAACAAACTTATGAAAGGAGGACGCCCGAATGAAACACATCACCATTTATACGGCAAACTGCAGGGATAATCCGCTTAATACATGCTATCCCGACAAGCACATCATCAAATCGGCAGACGAGTTGAAAGCTGCCGCCTGCTATGATCAGGTCTTTGCCGAGTATCGTAACAACCACAGGGCAATCGACGATTTTCTCTATTCTGATTGTCTTCCGTTTGACTGCGACAACGACCACTCAGAAGATTCGGAAGAATGGGTAACGCCCGCAGATGTAGAGCAAGCATTCCCCGGAGTGTCGTTCTATGTCATCTACAGTAGGCACCACATGAAACAGAAAAACAAGTATAGTCCGAGGCCGAGGTTTCATGTGATTTTTCCCATTGAGCCTGTTACGGACAGCAATGCTTACCGCAGCCTGAAAGATTCCGTCATCGCATTCTTCCCGTATTTCGATACGAATGCCAAGGATTCGGCCAGATTCTTCTTTGGGGTAAAAAGTCCCGTAGCTGAATATCACGGAGGTGCCAAAGATGAATCTGAGTGAATTTATGAAAACGCAGGCAACTGAACAAAAGCCGATAACAGCACCAGCCGAGGAGCCGGATTTCGATGAGGTTATCCCTGAAGGGCAGCGCAACAGCACTATGTCCCGTATCGCCGGGAGGATCATCAAACGCTACGGCGATACCAATGAAGCCAAGCGCAGATTCGCGGAGAAAGCTGCGGCATGCAATCCTCCGCTTGATCCCAAGGAATTGCAAACCATCTGGAGCAGCGCCATAAAGTTCGGCGGCAAGGTTTCTCAGCAGGATGGATACATACCGCCGGAGGATTACAACAATCCCACTCCGAGAAAGCCTGCGGACTATTCAGATCTCGGTCAGGCGTATGCTTTCGCCAAGTTCTGCCGCGACTATGTCCGGTATTCCCCGGCAACGGATTACATCGTCTACAACGGCGTCTACTGGGAGGAATCAAAGCCCAGAGCGCAGGCGGCGCTTGATGAGTTTACGGACGCGCAACTGAAAGAAGCGGAAAAGCATATCGCTGATACGGAAAAATATATGGAAACGACCGGAGCGGACGCTGTTGTCGCGGAACATGGCAAGAATGCCGCCCAGTACATGAATGAGGAACAGCTGAAAGCTTACTTATCCAATACCGGAGCGATAGCCTACCGGACATTTGTCATTAAGCACCGGGATTCCAAGTATCTGGCGGCGCTGAAAGAAGCCCGGCCTATGGTCGAGATAGACCACCATGAACTGAACAAGGACGGCTTTCTTCTGAATACGCCGGATTACACGGTCGATCTCAGAAAAGGCGCAGACGGTAAACTGCCTCACCGGGCGGAGGACTTCATCACGAAGTGTACTGCCGTTGCTCCGGGAATCAAAGGAGCGGATATCTGGGAGGACGCCCTTAATGTGTTCTTCTGTGGAGATACGGAGCTGAAATCCTATGTTCAGCGGATCGCCGGACTTTGCGCCATCGGTCATGTCTATATCGAAGCACTCATTATTGCTTATGGCGAAGGTAGGAATGGCAAGTCCACGTTCTGGAATTCCATCGCAAGAGTCCTCGGTTCCTACAGCGGCCACATATCCGCAGACGCACTGACGGTCGGATGCCGCAGAAACGTTAAGCCGGAACTGGCTGAGACGAATGGTGTCAGAGCCTTGTTCGCCGCTGAACTGGAAGAAGGGCTGAGGCTCAATACCTCTGTTGCAAAGCAGCTCAGTTCCACGGACGAGATTTATGCGGAGAAGAAATATAAAGATCCGTTCAGCTTCACGCCATGCCACACGCTCATCCTTTATACGAACCATCTGCCAAAGGTCGGTGCCAACGATCCCGGCACTTGGCGCAGGCTCATCGTCGTGCCATTCAACGCCAAGATTGAAGGAACAGGCGATCACAAGAACTATGCCGACTACCTGTTTGAAAAAGCCGGAGAAGCGATCCTCTCGTGGATCATCGAAGGCGCGAAGGCAGTCATCGACGCAGGCTTTCATATCAAGCAACCGGAATGCGTCAGAGCGGCTACGAGCGCATATCGTGAGAACAGCGACTGGCTCGGCAACTTCATCGACGAGTGCTGCATTACCGGAGACGGATACAGCGCCGCATCCGGAGACCTTTATACCCAGTACAGATATTTCTGCCAGAGAACAGGCGATTACACAAGAAGCACCACGGATTTTTATACCGCGATCGAGTTCGCAGGCTTTACCCGCAGGCGTACAAAGAGTGGACGTTTCGTAGACGTACTGCGGCTCAGATCAGATTTTGAAAACGATACACCACCACTCGGGTGACGGGCACTGACGGTCATATATAAAAACTATTATAGGCGATTCTTAAGTCAAATCTCTATATATAGAAGTTTATGTAATGACCGTCAAGACTGACACACACCCACTGACGAAGGAAGGAGGACAACATCATGAGATTAATTCCAATAGGCATCACCGGGAAGAACGGTGAGTTTCCGCTGCTCGCTAAAGCGTCTGATTTCAGCACCGACCATTATGACGGCATCCAGGTGAGAAAGCGCCGCGACGGAAAGCCTGTACTTGTTATGAAAAGCAGGAACGACGTGCCTCTGCCTTGGATGGTAGAGTACGGCTTCTCTCAGATCTATTTCAGGAGTTTCGATGAAGCAATCAAGTTCTGCAGCAGCCGCGGGATGCAGCTTGTGAAAGAACAGATGGAATAAGACCAGGAGGGGCGGGTCAAATCTCTGTGGCGAATGCCGCGGAAAACGGCGCCCCCTCTCGCACGCAAAAAAGCATATTCAAACGGGTAATTAACCCCGAAATCAAAGGAGGATTTCACCATGAAAACTGTTTATCCATTAAGAAATGCCGTCAAGAACGGAACCAGAAAAAGCCCGATGCATTCTGGAAATACAGAAGAATATGTCAGCGGGATATATGACTTCTGGCTGACGGACGAAGGCGGTAATCGCTACCGCCTGCACTCAAAACATGAAATGCGCTGGAATGATTCCCTTGCCTATGATGTTGTCTGCCCGAAGTGCGGACAGACGCTCTCGGTATGCGGAACGCCGCTGAACTACAATGACCTGTTCCTGTACGAATGCAGGAACTGCGGGAAAAACTAATGGAGGTTATGACTATGAACAACTACACAAATATGACCGGAGACATCGGTTACGAGAAAGAATTCTGGAATGCCATGCGCGGCAACAAGGGCGCTGAGGTAAAGCTTGACGCAGGACGCGACAACTCCACAGGCACCTATTCGCTGCCGAATGCCACACAGGCCGAATTTACAAAGGAACTGGACAAGCAGAGCATTTTCCGCTCCCTTGCCACGGTCATCAAAGCCTACCGGGGCGATTATCGAATTCTTGCAAAAGATTCCGATGATATCGCCGCATGGATTCCGGAGGGCGGGGAAATTCCTGTTTTTGAAGGTATCGGCGATTTCACTCAGCACGAAGTAGGCAGCCATAAGCTGGCAAACATCGTGAGGCTTGATTCGGACTTTGTCTGTGACGCATCTTTCAGCTTTGAGGACTATCTTGTTTCACGCCTTGCCCGGAACTTTGGCTTTGCAGAGGAAGACGCTTTTGTAAATGGCACCGGAACAAATATGCCGACAGGCATTCTCGATACGGCTGCAGGAGCCATGACAGGAGTGACCACCGCCGCAATCACCGCTGACGATATCATCACGCTGTTCTTCTCTGTGGACAAGGAATACCGGAAGAATGCCGTCTGGATGATGAACGACAGCACAGCGCTTCATCTGAGGACGCTCAAGGACAGTGCGGGCAATTACCTCTGGCGCAGCACCGACGATACAATTCTCAGTCACAAGGTCGCTATTTCCAACTATATGCCAAACCCAGACAGCGGCAAAAGCCCAGTCATCTTCGGCGATATGAGCTATTACTGGATTATCGAACGCAAGCCGCTCACCGTCCGCCCTCTGGTGGAAAAATATGCCGTCTACAATCAGATTGCTTATCTGTCCTTTGAATTTCTGGACGCAAAGCTTATCCGCCGCGAGGCTGTAAAGGCTCTGACGCTCACTGCCGGAGGAAAATAATCATGGAAGATAAAAAAATAACGTTTATGGAAAAGACCATCTGAGACACGACCTATATCGTAGAGGCTGCCGCAGGCGCGGATGCCCGTGAGACCGTGTATGAGAAGCTGAAAAAGCTGATTCTGCAGGATCCCGACAGACATAATTTGTTAAAGGCTTCATAAGACGATAATGCTTGACTTCTTCGCAGCAGGTATGGATATATAGTAGTACCGCTTGGAGACTGTCGGAAAGGAGGAACTTATGAACAGACAGTCTCAGACTGCTGTGAAGAATGATTTAATCACCGCCCTTTATTGCCGCCTCTCACGAGATGACGAGCTGCAGGGCGATTCCAACAGCATTAAGAACCAGAAAGCAATTTTACAGAAATATGCCACAGACAACGGCTTCGGCAACATACAGTTTTTCGTGGATGACGGCTACAGCGGCACTACCTTTGACAGGCCGGACTGGCAGCGCCTTTCCGGGATGATTGATGAAGGTCAGATCGGTACGCTCATCGTAAAGGATATGAGCAGGCTCGGCAGAGATTATTTGCAGGTCGGAATGCTGACCGAGATGGTATTTCCGAACAACGATGTCCGTTTCATCGCCGTAAATAACGGTGTGGACAGCGTAAACGGCACGGAGAACGACATGACGCCGTTCATCAACCTGTTTAACGAATTCTACGCCAAGGACACCAGCCGGAAAATCCGAGCAGTGTTTAAGGCAAAGGGAAACGCCGGAAAGCCGCTCTGCACGAATCCGCCCTACGGCTACATTAAAGATCCGGAGGACAAGAACCACTGGATCATCGACGAAACCGCCGCCGAAGTGGTCAGGGAGATTTTTCATCTGTGTGTGCAAGGTTACGGGGTTTCCAAGATTGCGAACATTATCACGGCAAAGCATATCATGAATCCTACCGCCCACGCCAAGGCGCTCGGCATCGGAGTATCAGACAATCGGAGCACCGCTGATGATTACAAATGGGTCAACAGCACGATTTCCCATATGCTGACGAGGCAGGAGTACATCGGCAGTACCGTAAACTTCAAGACCTACCGGAAGTCTTACAAGCAGAAGAAGCTGCTGAAGAACGATCCCGACAACTGGCAGATTTTTGAGGGCACCCATGAGGCCATCATTGATTCCGAGACCTTCGCCATTGTGCAGCGGCTTCGTGAAGGCAGGCGCAGGGTAACACCGATGGGCGAAATGCCGATTCTCTCAGGAATGCTGTTCTGTGCGGACTGCGGAGCCAAACTATATCAGGTACGGCATCGCGGCTGGACGCACGACAAGGAGCACTTCGTATGTGCCACCTACCGCAAGGTCAAAGGCGGCTGCAGCTCCCACCAGATCAGAAACGTTGTTGTGGAGGAACTACTGCTCGACGGCATCCGAAACATTACAGCGTTTGCCAGAGACCACGAGGATGAATTCGTACAGATGGTGACAGACAAAACCCGTGCTGAAGTAAACAAAAATCTAAGAGATGCCCGGAAAGAGCTGGAGCAAGCTGAATTGAGAATCAAAAAGCTGGACGGTATCATACGAAAACTCTACGAGGACAACATTGACGGCAAGGTCAGTGATGAACGTTTTGCCAAAATGACCTCCAGCTACGAAGATGAGCAGCGGACGCTCGAATTCCAGATAAACAAGCTTAAATCGACTATAACCACTGAAAGCGAGCGTACTGCCAATGCAGATGCATTTCTGAAGCTGGTGCGAAAATATACAGACCTGCAGGAACTCAATGCTGAAATCATTCGGGAATTTGTAGAGAAGATTTATGTTTACAAGGCCGAAAAAACACCGACCGGAAGATGCACCCAAAAGATCAAAATTATTTGGAACTGCATCGGGGAATTCAAGCCTCCGAAACACAAAGTCATAGAAGAAAACAACGAAAAATCGGCATAGCGGACTGATGCCAACTATGCCGATTTTATTAAAAACTTATAAAATCCCTATCGTGCCGCACTTTCAAGGAATGTCTTTTTTATACCTTTATTTCCCGGCCGCTTCATTCTCGTCCTCTGCCGGCTTTACCGGCTTTTTATCATCCTTAGGAAGAATAAGATTGAGAAGAACCGCCATCAGCGTCGCAATAACGACCGGAGACTTCCCGAAAATGATCGTTATCTGCTGCGGGAACTGGGAAAGCGAAGAAGAAGCCTGCGCAATGCCGACACCCAGCGCGGCGGAAAGTCCGACAATCGTCGTATTCCGTGCATTCATTTCCTGGGAAGTAATCAGTTTCATGCCGGTCATGGCAATCGTTGAGAATACGGTAACTGTTGCGCCGCCCAGAACGCACTGCGGAATCGTCGTCAGGATTGCCGAAAACTTCGGACAGATGCCCGCCATAAGGATAAGAGATGCGGTAAATGCAAATACCTTGCGGCTGACGACCTTATTCGTCGTCACGATACCGACGTTCTGCGAATACGTAGCCGTCGGGAGACCTCCGAATATCGCCGTAAGGATATTGGAAATGCCGTAGGCCATGATGCCGCCTTTTAATTCACGATCCGTAGGCTCCCGGTCGAATCCGCCGACCGTCGTCGAGGTAAAGTCGCCGATAGCCTGGATAGAATTGATGGCAAATAAAAGACCTATGGCAATTTTTGTTCATTATTAATTCTGTGAGGAAAGCAGCAAAGGCGCATTCTGGCATAAATATCAGCCCATACCCAAAACAGAGATGGCATCTTTGATATTTTTCTCCAATGCTTCCTTCCCGTAGGCATCTACTTCTGACTTATTTTTCCTGCCGTGAGTCAGGCAGCCCGCCCCGTTGATACAGCCGTCTATACAGGCCATGCCTTCAATAAAGTTACCGTCCGGTCTGCCTTTGGAAGCTTTAAGAAGCGCCATCCGGCACTCTTCGATTCCACTGCACCTGACAGGCCTGTAATCGAATTTTCCTTCCAGCCCGCGTTCCTTAAGTCCCTCGGCTACTGCATCGGTAAGGCCCCCGCTGCGTGCGAAAATTCGTCCGAAATAAGAAGCGTTGTCCAGAACATCCTCTTCAAAAGTATCAAGTTCAAAATCACGGCTGTCAAAAAGCGCCTGCAGTTCTTCAAAAGTCAGAGCTGTATCCAGGTATTTCTTTACCTCGGGAAGCTGGCACTCTGCCTTTTTCGCCGTACACGGTCCGATAAAAATTATTTTGCAGGCCGGATCCGCTTCCTTCATATATTTTGCGATCGTCGCCATCGGAGACAGATTATGTGAGATATTGCCTGCCATGTCAGGAAAGTCCTTCCTGATATATGAGACAAAGGCAGGACAGCAGGAACTCGTAAGGAATCCCTTCTCCGCAAGCTCGGCGCATTCCGAATAGGCCACCATATCGGCGCCCAGAGCCGCTTCCACCACATGATAAAAGCCGAGTTTCTTAATCCCCGTAATAACCTGTCCGAGGCGGGCATAAGTAAACTGGCTGGAAATACTGGGTGCTACAACAGCATAAACCTTATACTTCTTATTATCATCACTGTTTTTAAGCATATCAATAGCATCCAGGATGTAGGATTTATCCGAAATCGCTCCCCAGGGGCACTGGTAGACGCAGGCTCCGCAGGAAATACATTTCTTGTTGTCTATCTTTGCACTGCCGTCCTCATTCATCGAGATTGCTTTTATTTTACAGGAATTTTCGCACGGGCGTTTGCGGTCAAGGATGGCGAAATACGGACAGACCTGTGCGCATTTTCCGCAATTGACGCATTTTGTCTTATCAATATGGGCCTTCTGCCTCTCATCAAGCGTAATGGCGTCCCTCGGGCAGACATCCTGGCAGCGATGAGCGAGGCAGCCGCGGCAGGCGTCTGAAACCTGATAGCCTCCGGCAGGACAGTCGTCACAGGCAATGTCAATGACTTCAATAACATTCGGATTCTTCCTGTCCCCGCCCATAGCCAATTTAACGCGTTTCTCGAGGATCGCCCGTTCCATATAGACGCAGCATCTCATGGTCGGCACTTTTCCCGGCACGATATCTTTAGGTATGCCGACAGCCGTTTCCAGAAGGTCTCCGTTCCAGGCGTGTCTTGCGACCTCACGCAGCACTTTGTATTTCAGGTACTGGACTTTTGTGTCGAATTTATTATTATTCATCGGTCATCCTCTCATTCTTTCTAGGTCCAATTTTCGGATGTTCAGTATAAGCTTTCAGAAATAGCTGACCGTGATCCGCTTTCCCATATCTTTCAGGCATTCGGAAAGTTCCTTAACCAGTTCCATCTTTATCGTAAAAGTTATCGGAAGATCCGAATTCTGGTGCGCCGGATTTACGGCCTTTCCGACAAAGAAATTTATATCTGTGGCCTCTTCAAAAAGCAAACGCGCAATAAGCGACGCACCGTCTTTATTATAACACCACTTCTCGAAGGATTTGTTATCCTCCAGATAGTTCCTGGCGTATTCCAGAACACGGTTGATCGTAATGACGCCTTCCGTCACGAGATCGCAGCCGGAAAGCCTGGCTGTCGGCGGAATGTCAGGATCATAAAACTTAAGCTCCGGATGCAGTTTCTCATGCAGATACCCGGCAGCGATCGTCGAAGTCGTTCCGCCGCAGACGATATGCTTTCCTTCTTTTGCAAAGAACAGGGACATCATCTTTTTACTGTCATCCCTGTGGGCAGGCGGCCCGATGATAAGATTCACGGGCTCGCGGCGGCGGATGCGCACGGTGCAGACCGTAGCGTCGTCCCCGGGCTTTCCTTCATACAGCCGCGAAGTTTCTTCAATCAATATCGTTGAAAGCGTCTTGGCTGTAAAACCGACGTGATAAAAGGTCGACATATAATCGACGATATCTTTTCTTTCCCAGCCGAAATTATAACTGATTCCGACACCGGCATGCTCTACGCCGTCGGAAATTGCAAAAAAGACATCATTTTCCTGAATATCCGTTTCCGCTTTTATAATCTTTTTTCCTGAAATATTTACTTCATAAAACGGAAGCTCAACATTCTCGCCATTTCTAAGCAGGATCGTCCGGGGATTATCGTACTGGATAATTTCCGCTTTACTGCTGTTTTTAATCCGGATAACCGTAAAAGTCGAGTAGGCAACGCCGCGGAAAGGATCGACGGGAAGCGTGTCCGCCATAGTCTTGACCGCCTCTTCAATTTCCATACCGGCAGCCAGCATAGTCGAAATAATTTTTGACGTCAGGGTAGAAAGAATGTTGGCCTTGACGCCGCTCCCGAGACCATCCGCAAGAACGATAATCGTCGTCCCGTCATCCGGTGAATCAATCACTTCAAAATGATCTCCGCAAAGCTGTTCGCCTTCATGATTGATACTCAGGCATCCGATATCCGCGCACAGATTATTTATGTTCTTCATCGGATATCGACTCCTTCAGCTTCGTCAGGGCAATCTTCGTTTCCGCAGCAGTCTCGCCTAAAAGAGACGCTATTTCCTGGACGATACGCATCTGCTTGTCAACGACCTTATCTGCCGTCTCAATTGTCTGACGGCTCATGTCCTCTCTGCCTTTTCTGGACTTTTCCTCTTTTGTGAAATCCCGGAAAATGCCGATCAGATTATTCGAAACATGGTCATGGACGATTGTCAGTTCCAGATAGCGGTCGAATTCCGCATAATAGTCCCTTTTATTTATAACCGCCGCATTATTGTTCAGGACATCCATAAAATCCTTCGGATTCATGATGCGGATCAAAGGATCGCCCAGTACATCCGAACGGTTGTTAACATGCAGCATATCAAGAGC
>DCDB01000093.1:0-6230 GCA_002316215.1 Lachnospiraceae bacterium UBA1066
TGAAAAGCGGCTGAAATTTTCTTTCAGAAGAATTCCGTCGAGTCCGTAATTATCATATAGAAGGCTGATGACGGCTTTCCTGAAGCAGACGCAGGGTTTGCCCTCCGCAAAGCCGGTATCCCGGCAGATCGGGCAGTCGTAATGCATTTCAAGGTAATCCGGCGGGTAGCCGTACTTTCTTAATATTTCCATGCGTTTGGCGGCAATCCCGTCAAGACGTTTCAGAAGACCGTCCATAGGAAGAGCAGGATCGGCAATCCTTCTCCGTGCAAAGGCCACGCTTTCCGATGCAACGGCATCGTCCAGGGACTTCACTTCAGGAAGCTTTTCATAAACCTCCTGTGTGCGCCTGTCAAGTGCCTGTCTGTGCCTTTCGCGCGTCTCGTCGTACTTGCGCATGATCGAATCATATTGTGAATTCTGCAGGGGCATATTTTACTCGTCTTCCGTGTTATGGTTCAACAGTTTCTTTTCCAGTTCGTTGTAATCGTAACTCCGCTGCTCAAAATTATAGAAGCTTCCGCCTGGGGATTTCTTTTTTGAGGGCGGATCATTCTTTGTATCTTCACGTTTCTTTGTATGGGCATCATCCAGGCGGTGGATATCTTCGATCGTCCTGACATCTGCTTCATGCCAGCTTGTCAGGATGCCGTCAGCGTAAGAAAGAGACGGTCTGGATGTCTTAAGCACCGTCCTCGTGCAGGCTTCCCGGATTATTTCCATTGAAAAATGATAATCTTCAAGCCAGCGCCTCATGACCCTGATTTCAGCATCAACAGGATTATGGCTGTCCTTCCCCAGAGCTTTCAGGATATCATAGTATTCTCTGTGGTAGCTGCCGACGGAAGCGCGGGCTTCGCGTACCGTCGTAATACCACTATCATGCCACGAAAGCGCAACTTTTTCAATATAGCGGATACTTTTATGCTGATGGCTGACGCAGTATTCAATAAGATAATCGATCAGGTCAGGCGAAAAATGAAGAACATCATAAAAATACAGTATCCGTTCCATCTCGGTCTGCGAGAGAGGCTTTCCAATATACTGCTGGGCAATGAAAAGAAGCTCACGGATTTCATCCTGCTTCCCCAGCTCAGCCATGCGGTCGGCCGTCAGCTTGTCTTCTTTGGACACACTGGAAGAACCGATGACATCGCTGCTGCAGAAATTGACAAAAGTCAGTCCGGAAAGCGAGCCGTCGTCAGACAAGGCAAGATTCAGAACTCCGGTTTTTTCCCAATAGCGAAGCGCCCGGAGAACGTCATTTTCCGTACAGGTCATCTTATCTGCGATTTCAGAAAGAGACATCTTTTTATCTGCAAGACCTGCGGCACGCATGAGAAAAAGATAAATCTTTACAAATTCGCCGTTGGCCTCCGGCATATAGCGGTCCAGAAATTCATTAGACAGAACAGTAACATCCTGCGGAAAGCAGGAACGGATTTTAAATGTATTCATTGCAACTCCTACCCGATTTATGATAAAACCGGTGCGCCGGAAGGCTTTCCGGTACCGGTTTCTTCAGCCTGTGGGAGATTATAGCATACTTATGGATTTATGAATCCACAAAATAATCCACACCGTTTCCGCATTATAGGCAGAAGAGACGGTGTGGATTATGTTTGCAGTGTGGATAAGTGTTATTTAAGGAGATCGGATGCTATGTTTGTAATACTTCCGGCACCCATAGTTATCAACAGGTCGCCGTCGACACAATTTTTCTTCAAATAATCCTCGATCTCAGAAAATGAAGAAAAATAACGGACGTCTGTTCCTTTTTTGGCGATTTCCTTCCTGAGGTCATCGGAAGAAATCCCGATGGTGTTCTTTTCGCGGGCGGCATAGATGTCAGCAAGTACAATGTGGTCAGCCTTGGAAAGAGCATCGGCAAATTCCGGAAGCAGGGCTTTTGTACGGGTATAAGTGTGCGGCTGGAAAGCCACCCAGATGCTCTTGTGCGGATACTGTTTTGCCGCCGTAAGAGTAGCGGCGATTTCAGTCGGATGATGGGCGTAATCATCAATGATGGTAACGCCGTTTACTTTTCCCTTGTATTCAAAACGGCGGTCGGTGCCCTGGAAACTCTTAAGGCCTTCGGCAATCTGTTCGTAGGAAAGTCCCGTTTTACGTCCGAGCGCAATGGAAGCGAGAGCATTTGAGATGTTGTGCGCGCCGGGGACATTCAGTGAGAAAGTGCCCAGCGGTTTACCCTTTTCCATGCATGTAAAGGTGCCGCATCCGTGATCATCATAGGAAATACCGGATGCCGTATAGTCCGCTTTACTGTCTTTCATGCTGTATGTCAGGATTTCGCAGGTGATATCTTTTACGACGACCGGATATTTGGGAGTGTCCTTATCGATAATAAGCGTTCCGTCTTCCGGAAGAAGAGCAGCGAATTTATGAAAGGAATTGGCAATGTCATCAATATCCTTGAAAAAGTCAAGGTGGTCAGCGTCGACATTTAAAATGAGGGAAATTTTCGGGAAGAAGGAAAGAAAACTGTTTGTATATTCACATGCTTCCGCAACAAAAGTGCCGGAGTGGCCGACACGGATATTTCCTCCGATGGACGGAAGGATTCCTCCGATAGAAATGGTAGGATCAAGGCCGCCGGCAAGCAGAATATGCGATACCATGGCAGTCGTGGTGGTTTTTCCGTGTGTGCCGGAAACAGCAATCGGAAGTTCATAATTGCGCATAATTTCTCCGAGAAGCTGTGCCCGCGTCAGCATCGGAACGTTCGCATCTTTTGCGGCTTTGAATTCGGGGTTGTCAGGATGGATGGCAGCTGTATATATGACGGCATCAATTCCGGGCTTGATATTTTCAGCTTTCTGCCCGATGACGATCTCGGCACCGAGATCCGTAAGCTTTTTCGTAAGATCTGTATCCTGAGAGTCCGATCCTGAAATGCGGAAGCCCTCCTGCAGAAGGATTTCAGCCAATCCGCTCATGCTGATACCGCCGATTCCGATGAAATGAAGGTGCAGCGGTTTATGAAAATCTACCTGATACATATGAAAACACTCCTTTGTGTTCTGACTTTTGACATTTGCTTCATAATTATACGCTAATATATAAAAAAAGCAAATGCAAAAAAGCGCTCTGAAACCGTTGTGATAATTAACAAAAAAAATTATAGGGCATTTGAAAAACTGTAATAATTGTTCACTTATGCTTCTTAATGTGTTATAATTTCATTACTAAAAATATATATTCAACGTGAGGTGAGCATATGATAAAGAAGGAAATGATTGCCATGCTGCTTGCCGGAGGACAGGGTAGCCGACTCGGCGTCCTGACTGACAATGTAGCAAAGCCAGCCGTGTCTTTCGGCGGAAAATACCGTATTATCGATTTTCCGCTGAGCAACTGTATCAACTCCGGGATTGATACAGTCGGCGTCCTGACGCAGTATCGGCCGCTCCGTCTGAACACCCATATCGGAATAGGCATTCCGTGGGATTTGGACAAAAATGTCGGCGGCGTTACTGTTCTGCCGCCATATGAAAAAAGCTCGAATACAGATTGGTACACCGGTACAGCAAATGCCATATATCAGAATCTTGAATATATGGAACAGTACAATCCCGATTATGTGCTGATTCTTTCCGGCGACCACATTTACAAGATGGATTATGAAGTTATGCTGGATTTCCATAAGGCTAATAAATCGGATGTGACGATTGCCGTTATGCCGGTTCCTATGGAAGAGGCTTCGCGCTTCGGCATCATCGTAGCAGATGATACGGGGAAAATCACGGAGTTCCAGGAGAAACCCGAGCATCCGGCAAGCAATCTGGCATCGATGGGCATTTACATTTTCAGCTGGCCGGTCTTAAGAGACGCCCTGATTGCAAAGAAAGATCAGAGCGGCCTTGACTTCGGTATGCATATCCTGCCGTACTGCCGCGAAGGCGGAAAACGCCTTTTCGCTTACGAATTCAATGGCTATTGGAAAGATGTAGGAACGCTTGGCTCTTACTGGCAGGCGAATATGGAGCTGATCGATGTTATTCCTGAGTTTAACCTCTATGAGGAATTCTGGAAGGTATATACGCGCGGAGATATTATACCGCCGGATTACGTTTCGAATACCGCGGTAGTTGATAAGTGTATTATCGGGGAAGGGTCGGAAATCTACGGCGAAGTCCATAGTTCCGTTATCGGACCCGGTGTTACCATAGGAGAAGGAGCCGTTGTGCGTGATTCCATTGTCATGCAGGATTCCTTTATCGGAAAGGGATGCCAGCTTGACAGGGCTGTTATTGCCCAGGGTGTAACCATCGGAGATAATACCGTTGTAGGAACGGGTGAAGACGCTCCCAATACCTTTAATAAGAAAGTTTATGCATTCGGTCTCGCTACGATCGGCGAAAATTCTGTCATCCCATCCGGAGTGAGAATTGGACGGAATACAGCAATCCTTGGCGAAACCAAGGCAGAGGATTATCCGAACGGAGAACTTGCCTCCGGCGGCGCAATCATTCATCATGACGAGAAGGAAGGTGAACACTCATGAGGGCACTCGGAATAATTCTTGCAGGCGGAAATAACAACCGGATGAGGGAACTTTCCAATAAAAGAGCAATAGCGGCTATGCCTATTGCCGGAAGCTACCGAAGCATTGACTTCGCGCTCTCGAACATGACGAATTCCCATATTCAGAAGGTGGCCGTACTTACACAGTACAATGCACGTTCGCTGAACGAACATTTAAGTTCTTCAAAATGGTGGGATTTCGGACGTAAACAGGGAGGACTTTTCCTGTTCCCGCCGACCATTACAACAAAGAACAGCTGGTGGTACAGAGGCACGGCAGATGCCATTTTTCAGAATCTGACCTGGCTCCGCAACAGCCATGAGCCGTATGTCGTCATTGCATCCGGCGACGGCGTTTACAAACTTGATTATAACAAAGTACTGGAATATCATATCGCAAAACGCGCAGATGTTACTGTTGTCTGCACGGAATGCAGAGATGACGATGTAAGCCGTTTCGGTGTGCTGAAGATGGATGAAGATTCGCGCATCGAGGAATTTGACGAAAAGCCGATGGTATCCAAGTCAAACATCATTTCGACCGGCATCTATGTTATCCGCCGCCGTCAGCTTATTGAAATGATCGAAAAGTGCGCTCAGGAAGAACGTGCGGATTTTGTTAAGGATATCCTGATCCGCTATAAGGATCTGAAGAGGATTTACGGCTATAAGATTAATACTTACTGGAGCAATATTTCCACGGTGGAGTCTTATTACCGCACCAACATGGATTTCCTGAAGCCGGAAGTACGCGATTACTTCTTCCGTCAGTATCCGAATGTTTATTCCAAAATCGATGACAATCCGCCGGCAAAGTTCAATCCCGGATGCTCCGTAAAGAACAGCCTTGTCTCTTCCGGCTGCATCATCAATGGCCAGGTTGAGGATTCTGTCATTTTCAAGAAAGTCTTTGTCGGCAACAATTGTTACATTAAGAACTCAATCATTCTGAACGATGTATATATCGGAGACAATACGCATATAGAGAATTGTATTGTTGAAAGCCGCGACACGATCCGCGCCAACTCTTACCACTGCGGTGAAAACGGTATTAAGATTGTCATCGAAAAGAATGAAAGATACGTCATCTGATCTACCGCATTTTAGTAGGCAAGAGGAAAGGGGTAGCCATGAATATTACAGATGTCAGGGTGCGCAAGGTTACAAAAGAAGGCAAAATGAAAGCCGTAGTATCCATTACGATTGACGATGAATTTGTAGTTCATGACATTAAAGTCATCGAGGGGGAAAAAGGACTTTTCATTGCAATGCCGAGCAGAAAGGCCACCGATGGAGAGTATCGGGACATTGCACATCCGATTAATTCCGCTACGAGAAATGAGATTCAGAGTATTATCCTGAACAAGTATGAAGAAACCTTAGCTCAGGAAGAGGCTGAAGACGAAGCGGCAGACAATGCACCGGCTGAGTCACCGGAGGCTTAAAGACAGCAGAACTTTGACTGCACAGTCGGGCAGATAATCATGACTAATCCTTGAGAAGCCCGGAAAAAGACAGATGATAGATTTAAAAATCAGGCGCTCCCTTACGGGGGCGCTTTTTTTATTATAAGTTTTACGGATGAGCATAGGGCGCGAAGACTAAAAAAAGTCTGACCGCAAAACAAGCAGCTTCATTTCGCGGGGGATCACAGGAATTGCGAAGCAATAAAGCAATGCGGAGTG
>DCDB01000093.1:6392-7692 GCA_002316215.1 Lachnospiraceae bacterium UBA1066
GAGGTTTTCGAAAGACAAGTCAATAAAAGGCTGATAAGATGTCAGGTTACCATATATAGTAATCCGTAATAAAGTTGGCACAAGATATTAAGCAATTGTTACAAAAGTTAAAAAATTTCTTTCTTTTTGTAACAAAGCATGCTATACTTTCGTTACAGAAAGGCAGGGGTGTATTTATGTTTAAAAAAAGAGTGACGAGTATTATTCTTGCTGCAGCACTTACTGTATCGATGGTAATACCGGCTTACGCAGATACTCAGACTGATATTACAAATGCCGAAGCAGCGAAGCAAGCAGCAGAAGCCAGCTTGTCGGATGCAAATGATAAGATAGATGATATGCAGTCAGCAAAAAAAGACCTTCAATCTTATCTTGATACTCTTAATGCGCAGCTTACCGAACTTTCCGACAGCCTGACAGATATTGCCAGCCAGATGGATCAGAAGCAGACCGAAATTGAGATTACCAAGGCAGCGGTCGAGCGTGCAAAAACAGAAGAGCAGGCACAATATGACGACATGAAGGCCCGTATAAAATATATGTATGAAAACGGGAAGCAGGATTTTGTTGTTTCTCTTCTGGAGTCCAGGAACATTACGGATTTTCTGAATAAGGCAGCGCAGATCAGTGAGCTTTCGTCTTATGACAGGAACAGGCTTGCGGACTTTCAGAACGCAAAAGATATTGTGATTAAGCAGGAAGCGGCACTGGAAGATGAACAGACAAAACTTGTCGCACTGAAAGAGGAGAGGGAAGCGAAGCAGGCTGAGGTTACGGATCTGGCGAACACGACGGACGCCAAGATAAGCGAATATACGGCTAATATCAGTGACGAGGAAATGGCAGCTTCAAATCTTCAGGACAAGATCAGTCAGCAGAAAGATCTCCTGACACAGCTTCAGGCAAAGGCTGCGGCTGAAGAAGCCGCAAGGCAGGAGGCTGAAAGACAGGCGGCTGCGGCGGCAGCACTTGCAGCACAGCAGCAGGCCGCCCTCGAGGCAGCAGCCCAGGCAGCAGCCGAGCAGCAACAGGAGGCGGCTCAGGCAGCTGCACAGCAGTCAGCTGCGGCTTCCGCTGCATCTGTAAGCGCGTCATCCACTTCTGACAGTGCTTCATCGTCAGCAGCATCAGGCACAGATGCTGCTGAGGGCAAGTCCTCCGAAAGCAGTTCTTCATCTGCAGATAATACGGCATCTGCAGCAGCTGCGGATACTGCGGCAAGCTCTTCTTCGAATTCGTCTTCTTCATCGTCGAATTCATCTTCAGAGAGTGCGTCATCATCAGGTTCTTCATCATCTTC
>DCDB01000261.1 GCA_002316215.1 Lachnospiraceae bacterium UBA1066
GTTCCATTTTATTCAGGAAATTATTCATTCTCATCCTTTCAGTAAATATAAACATAGTTATTATATGAAATCCCGCGGGGTAAGTCAATCAAAAAGGATGGGACGGTTTACAAAAAGAGAGAAAATCCGTATAATACTGGTGCACGCAAAAGGACTATCCGGTATTTTTTGTTTTCCAATATTCGTAAAATGATACCGATATAAAATGCACGGCAATTTGGAGTATTATAAATTTTCCGGCAGGATTATTAATGGCAGGGGGAAAAACTGGAATGGCTGGTTCGGGGTTTGGTACGATTTTCAGGATAACGACATGGGGCGAATCCCATGGAAAGGCTTTGGGCGTTGTCATTGACGGATGCCCGGCAGGGCTGGCTCTTAAAGAAGCGGATATCAATAAATATATGGAACGGCGCAGGCCGAATGCAGGAAAGATGTCAACGAAACGGAAAGAACCGGATGAAGCGGAAATCCTATCCGGCGTATGGGACGGCCGGACGACCGGTACGCCTATTTCTATTATCATTAGAAATGAAGATGCCCATTCTTCCGATTATTCCGGGCTTTGGGATGTCTACAGGCCGGGTCATGCCGATTTCGGCTTTGACGCAAAATACGGATTCCGTGATGCGCGCGGAGGCGGGCGTTCTTCCGGACGCGAGACTTCAGCCCGTGTCGCTGCAGGCGCCGTGGCTTTAAAGCTTCTTTCTGAAATCGGAATTTCGGTTCACGCCGAAGTTGAAAGCATCGGTGCCTATCCCGCAAAAAGCATTGAAGCGGAAGAACTGATTACTGGCTTGAGAAAGGAGGGTGATTCTACCGGCAGCACTGTCTTCTGCTGCGCTTCCGGTGTTCCTGCCGGCCTTGGCGATCCTGTTTTCGAAAAGCTGGATGCCCGGCTTTCTTCTGCGATATTCTCAATCGGTGCGGTGAAAGCTGTTGAGATCGGCGACGGCTGTGCCGTTTCCCTTGCCCGGGGCAGCGCCAATAATGATCCGTTTCGCATAAAAGACGGAAAAATCGTTACGGCAGGCAATCATGCGGGCGGAATACTCGGCGGAATTTCAAACGGTTCCGAGATCCTGATCCGTGCTTATTTTAAACCTACGCCGTCCATTTCCGTTCCTCAGGATACCGTGCGGAAGGACGGAACAGAAACCGTTATCACAGTAAAAGGGAGACATGACCCGGTGATCGGTCCGCGCGCGGCGGTCGTCGTCGAATGCATGACCGGTCTGGTTCTTGCCGATTCCCTGCTTCTTAACATGTCCTCCCGCGTCGACCGGATCCGCAGCTTTTACGGAGCATCTGATTCTTCAGAAGACGCAGGACAATAAAAAGATCCGTTTCGCACGCAAAAGGATGCAGAAGCCCGCGTGGCTGTCTGCATCCTTTATTTTTATATTTAACCGTCTGTCCCGACCATACTCTTTTGCATAAAGAAAAATTTATCCGGGCAGACACTTTACGTGACAGAATCCTTTAACGATCTATAAACAAGCTTCCGTCAGGCGATGGGCTCCGGCGTGATTTCCTTCTCTACCGTAACGGCAGCAGCCTCCGCTTCTTCCTCCGGAACGTCACGTATGATTTCGGGTGCTTCTTCAATTTTCTGGAAAATCATGCAGTTAGGAGTATCCAGTTCCTGAGGCTTCCCTTTCATCGTGATTACTTTCTTCTCGTAATTTATTGCAAAAGTCGTAATTGTACCGGCTCCGTTATTAACAACCGCAATGTGTTTCTGGTCCGGGAAAAGGGCAATGTCTTTGGGATAATCTCCTGCTGTCGGAAGAGAAAACTGTCTGTCCAGCTTGCCTGTCTCAGAATCCACTTTGAAACATGCCACGGAATTGTCGCCGGATGTCGAGCAGAAAACATATTTGCCGTCATAAGAAACACGGAGCGCAGAGGCGGCGTCATGCGGATCGCGCTCATCCGAAAGTGTGGAATACTCATCAATGAGATCAAATCTCGGATAACCGTTTTCAAGATGATAGGCATATACCTGCAGGAGATTCGTCAGCTGGCAGAGGATATAGGCATATTTACCGTCTCTGCTGAAATGAATACTCCTGGGTCCTGCTTCACGTCCCATGCGGAGGACATCGACCTGCTGAAGCTTATTTGTCACATGGTTGATTTTATAAAGAACGACCTGATCGAGTCCGTCATCCACCGCACAGAGGAATTTATTATCCGGCGTAATACGGACGCAGCAGACATGGGGTCTGAACGAACGCTCGTTTAAAGCGCCCTGCCCGCGGTGGAACACTCCATCCATGAGATTGCCCAGACGTCCGTCCTGATGCGTATGAACGACGGTAACTTTCCCGTCGTGATAGCCCGCGACGAAGAGATACTTGCCCTGGAGATCTGTAGAAAGATGACAGCCGCGCATCCCGTCAATACCGATCTGGTTGATCGGCTTTAAATCACCGTCTTTCATAATTTCAAAGACTTCGACGCCCTCGTCTGCAATGGAATAAAGAAACTTTTCATTTCTGGATTTCGTAACATAAGAAGAATTATTCACGGGCACAACCTTGCGAAGGTGAAGAAGGCCCTCCTTTACGTCTACATCGTAAATATGGATGCCTTTGCTCGTACCATGTGTATAGGTTCCGACATATGCGACATATTTTTCTGTATCAGCCATTTTTATCTCCTCATTAAAAAAGAAAATTATCAGAAATATTATATCCCAAATAAAAGCATTTTTCCATACTTTTCATTCTTCTTCTGTTCTTTAAACATAAAAAGACAGATTTTTTTTTCGCCGGAATCGCATCTTATGTACCGTTCCTTAAAGCTTAACGCTGTCCCCTACATGCAGCAGAAGGTATTTTTTCTTTATAAAATGCAATTCCTCACGGCAATGGAACGGTACGACGTACCGAAAATCATTTTTTTTCGCCAGACGTATCAGCTCATTTTTATTTTGGTGAACCGATATCCGTAGAAAGACAGCTTTTTTTTCGTTCAGGAGCATACGCGCATAACTTGCAGGATCCTGTTTCCCTGTCAGCACCGTAATTCCACCGGCTTCATACAGCAGAAATGCCAGTTTGCGGTTTTCTTCTTTGGAAAGCTGGGAATCGGACAGGACGATTGCCGAAGGCTGCGATCCCCGCGGATCTTCCTCGGTTTCTTCCCGTGACGAGCCTTTTTTTTGAATTTGATCCTCAAAAGCGTCTCCGCTATATGGTTTGACCTTTTCGCTAAGGCCGAGCCTGCGGAACTTTTTCCTCAGCCAAAAGGGATCGTCTTTCATAACAGAAAGCTCATCCAGAATATTCTGCCCTGCCTGAGTTTCATATCCGTGATCTGCGAGAATTTTAAGGACGTCGAAGCCCCGCCCGTGGACGGGTACGGGGAAAAACATTTTCACAGAAGAAAGAGCACTTTCTGCGATATACCTGTCAAGGGCTTTGAGATGATCCCCTGCATCTGTCATCTCGTTGCCGTAGGCCGCATCTATCACGGCAAGATCCGCATGGACACCACGGATAGGATCACAGCGGTAGGCAGCTGACTTTTCTGAATAGTCTCCTGTAAACAATATTCTCTTTTTCTCAGCATTAAAAAGGAACCAGACGCTTCCAAGGCAATGACCGCTTCTGCCCCAGGTAAAAGAAAGGTTCTTTTCGAGGCGGATTTCCGTGCCGGACGTTCCTAAATCCTCAAGCGCCATGGCGCCTTTAATAACGCCCGGAATTGTTTCAAGGGTAATACGGCTTGCTATCACCTTCCCGCGGAATCCCCTCTCGTAGAGCCATAAAAGAGCTCCGCAGTGATCCACATGGCAGTGAGTCAGAAAAAGATAGTCAGCCGACCGGACCTGATTCTCGCTAAGATCAGGAAACGGCTGCGCAGGATTCTCTTTCATAAGCCCTGCATCCACTAAAAATGAAATCTTTCTCCCGCGAACGAAAAATGAGTTGCGGCCATGTTCGCTGCAGCCGCCGCCAACATAGAATTCCATCGCAATTTACCTTATCCTGTCCGGAAAGCCAATCTTATGCTGCACTTTCCGAAGAGTCTTTTCCGCCGTATAAGAAGCCTTTTCGGCGTTTCTTTTGATTATTCCGTCAATGTAATCTTTTTCTTTTGTAAGTTCCGCACAGCGGACCTGAATCGGACTTAAAAGCCCGGCCACGCATTCCCCTGCAGCCTCTTTAAGTTCCCCATAGCCGCGTCCGTCAAATTCCTTCACAATATCATCGGACGTCCTGCCCGTGCACGCAGAATAAATATCGATCAGGTTCTTAACGCCCGGCTGCGAATCACTGTAGGCAATATGCGCTTCCGAATCCGTTACTGCCCTTTTAAACTTACGAATAATTGTATCCTTATCATCCATAAGATAAATACTGGCATTCGGATTCTCATCCGACTTCGACATTTTTTTTGAAGGATCCTGAAGGCTCATGATTTTCGCCCCCACTTTGCCGACGTACGCTTCCGGAATCGTAAATACATTTCCGTAAATGTTATTGAAACGCAGCGCGATGTCCCTGCAGATTTCAAGATGCTGAAGCTGATCGATCCCGACCGGAACGATGTCCGTCTGATAAAGAAGGATGTCGGAAGCCATCAGCACAGGATAGGCAAAAAGGCCGACATTGATATTGTCTGCGTGCTTTGCGCTTTTATCCTTAAACTGCGTCATTCTGCTCATTTCACCCATATAAGTATAGCAGTCAAGAATCCATGCAAGCTCGGCATGCGCCGGAACATGCGACTGATAGTAAAGACAGGCCTTCTCAGGGTCAATTCCCGCCGCGATATATAGGATCAGGAGTGCTCTCGCTCTTTTTCTTAAGACTGCAGGATCCTGCCGCACCGTAATCGAATGTTCATCTACAACACAATAAAAACATTCATATTCATCCGTCAGTGATACCCAGTTCTTAAGTGCTCCGAGGTAATTCCCGAGTGTCAGATTTCCGGTTGACTGCATACCGGAAAATAATACTTTTTTGCCGTCAAGCATAATTTATCCGCCTTTCATAATGATGCATATTTTAACAACAAATCTTTCATCCCTCAGACTGCAAAGAAGCCGAAGAGGAAAGCCGTCATGACAGAAAACACAAGGATTGCCCAGCTTACTGTCTTCGAAGTTATTTTCTCGAACGTCGAATCATCTTCAGCGCCTGTTCCGCAAAGAGCCATTCCCGCAAGCGGGAAAATCAGTATCACCGGTATATAACGGAAATTCATTGTACAGACCACCGGATAGGAGAAGCAGAATTTAAGGTAACTGATCAGTATGCTGAGGTAGCCGACGACCGTAAATACCTTAAACGGCAGCTGAAGCCTGTTTCTAAGAAGCGTGTGGATCCACATGACATGAAGCAGGATACAGATAAAAATACTGAGGAACAAAACCGTAAGCGACATGATATAAGTTCCCTGCATAGACATGTTGATTGCCTGTTCGTCAAAGACTGCCGTCTTAAAGGTCTGGGCCCAGATATTATATTCTACAGTTCGATCCGCTATGAGATGCGGCTGCAGAAAAAGCCCGATGCCAGGAATCATAAGTCTCTGCGGGATCGTATAATATTCTGCGAGCTGCTGCCATTCGTCGCTTATGGATTGGACATAGAAAATGGGCATGCGGAAACGGATGAAATTGTATATCGGCCACCACATTCCAAGCGGGATTGAAATTGCTGCAAAAATCCCGTACTGTTTCCAGAGAGCTTTATTTTCCGTGCGCTTGTCCCTGAGGGCGAAGATAAAAAGCATTCCTATGGCGGGTGCGATAATTACGGCATTCAGCTTTGACATCATGCCGAGGCCGAGCCACACGGCTGTAAAGACAATCGTCTTCAGCCGTCGCGTCTGATACCACCCGACGGCGGCGTTCAGCGCCAGCATCATAAACATAAAGCACATGGCATCATTATTAAGCGTTGCCCCGATGTTGTAAAAAGCCGGAAAAAACGTCAGGAAAAGAATGCAGGCCACCAGCTTTCTTCCCTGAACGCCGAATTTCCGCAGTATGCCGATACCGCAGAAGGAAGCTACCGTCACATAAACAACATTCATGCACTGAAGAAAATTAAGGCAGAACCGGATGTCCCATCCGTTAATGCGGTAGATAATTTCGAGAATCAGTGCGCTGACGACATAGAAAAGAGGCGGATTGGAATAGCAGCTATAGAGCGCAGGATTAAAATCCGGCAGATGATGATAGGTAAAATAATACTGGATGACGCCGAGATGCCCGCTGTTAACAGTACCGGCAGTAATATTTTTCCATGTACCCATGTCATGCGTTGAAACCTGATAACCGGTCGTTATATCGTAGATCAGTTTAAGAAAAATACCGATCATTATTACGAAGGCAATCCAGAATTCATCAGGTATGCCCAAGATGCGTTTTGTCTGTGCATTTTCCATATCTGTCACCTTTTATAATTAATTCAGCATAAACCATAGTGCCATTTTAACACTTTATATCCCTGTCTTCCAGTTCTTCCGGTTCAATATCATCAAAAAGATATACTTTATCTCCGGCAGCTTCCAATATTCTCTTACCGCCTCTGTCCCCGGTCAGCCTCATAAGATCCGGTAAATATTCCGCGCTGAAAATGCAGGGGCTCTTTAAGTTCCCGCCATATCCCATACATCCAAGCGGAAGCGAGCTGTATTCAAAGGCTGAAATGAAATCCTCGATGGATTCTTTCCGAAGATCCGGCTGATCTGCCGGGAAAAACATAAGGAAATCCCAGGCTTTTATTTTCCCGCATTTTTGAAGAAAGCCGACGGCGGTCCTGAGAGAAGAAGAAATTCCCCTCGCAGGATCCGGGTTGACCAGAACGTTAAGATTTTCATCCTTAATATCCCTTAAGATTTCTTCGTATTGCGTGACGACGGTAATATCGATCGGTATCCGGCCTTCGCGGCGGATCAGAAGGAGACGGTCTAAGACATGCCGGTACATGTGCTTTCCGCCAATCTTTTCCAGCAGCTTATTTGATCCGTATCTTTTTGAAAAACCGGCAGCAAGCTCGATGCAGTGGTATACAGGCGGACCTGCAATTTCGAAAAAGTCTTTCGGGTTACGGACAATCCGCACAAAGGCCCCCGGACATTTTTCTTTAAGCTTCTCAAAATATGTCTTTCTATAGGAATCTTCCATAAGTTCTTCCGTAAGGACAGTTTCTTCATTTACGCAGAGACTTGCCGCTACGCCTTCGGGATTATAACAGACATCCTTTATGCTGTGCCCCGCGGCGTCCATTCCCATAACAAGATAAACAATATCCGAAAAAGCAGGGACAGGCGGCTCCCATTCATACGGGGCCTTAAAGGGAAGCCCTCTCGCCCCGTCGGCTTCAAAGATAATAATGTCAAAAAAAGACCTCATGCGCTCCAGAATTTCTTCCTGAAGACCTGTGATCTTGTTTTCATTTTCAGGATCGGGCGTGCCCGCAAATGCATAGCCGTATGAA
>DCDB01000183.1 GCA_002316215.1 Lachnospiraceae bacterium UBA1066
CCGGCGCGACCGGAAGCGGGACAAGCGGGATGCCTTCAGGCGGCCCCGGCGGCGATACTTCGGGCAGCACCTCTTCCGGGACAACCTATGATTCAGCGGAAGATTACATTGCTTCCTTAAATTCCGATACGCAGTGGATTACATATGATTCCGCGACAAATACGGCATCCGTTTCGAGCATGTCGGCTTTCGTGACGCATTGCAAGAATGCCACAAAGGATGTCGGCGCTTTCGACAGCCTGAGCCGCAGCCAGGCGGAAAATAATGAATTCGGGAACGATACTTCTGATTCTCTTCATTTTGACAGCATCCTTTCGAATCTTTTAAGCACGAACAAAGATACTTATTCGGCACTCACGAATTGGACCGATTCCTACCCGGATGACTATGCGAATGACATCAAAGAAACCGACGATTTGGGAAATGACGTAACGGCGCGCGTCAATATGTATAATCCGATGTATTATCTGAGCAGCTATTATAAAGGTGCCGGCACCTCGACCGTTGCACCGTACTGGCGCATCCGCACCGGCATTGACCAGGGCGATACAGCCCTGACTGTTGAGACGAACCTTACCCTCGCGCTGCAGTCCTTAAGCAGCGTTAAGAGCGTGGATTTCGCAACTGTATGGGGTATGGGCCACACCATGGCGGAACGCACCGGCTCCGCATCGGCCAACTTCATCAGCTGGGTGGAGAAATGCGCTAAGGCGTAAAGATTGTAATGGTTATACTTAGCATAAAAGTGTCCTTTCAGTGATTTCTCATTTATTGAAACAGCAGCCTTTTTCGGCAATGCTGGTCATGTATTATCTTAATGAGAAACAGAGTCTTCTTTTTTATTTCTTGAGAAAGTAAACGGCAAAAATATGAAAAGGAGCCGCCCCGACGGGAACGGCTCCTTTTATGTTTTAATGTGGTAATTTATTATGCTGCATTCCCACGCAGAATCTGCATGAATTCTTCGCCGGTGATGGTCTCGTGCTCGTAGAGATATTTTGCAAGCTCGTCGAGCTTTTCCTTATGTTCTTCAAGGATCTTTTTGGCTTTGTCGTGCTGGGCCTTTACAATCGCCACGACGGTATCGTCGATCATTTTTGCGGTTTCAGGCGAGCAGGCCAGAGAGGTGTCGCCGCCCAGGTAGGCGTTTGTCTCGGTTTCGAGTTCGACCATGCCGAAACGGTCGTCCATGCCGTAGCGGGTGATCATGGCGCGTGCCAGCTTGGTGGCCTGCTCGATGTCGTTGGAGGCTCCGGTCGTGATGGAGTGGAAAATAACTTCCTCAGCGCAGCGTCCGCCGGTCAGCGTGGCGATCTTATTCAGGATTTCATCCCTGGACATCAGATACTTTTCACCCTCGTCGACCTGGAGCGTGTAGCCTAAGGCACCGGAGGTACGCGGAATAATCGTGATCTTTGTGACCGGAGCGGAATTTGTCTGGCAGGCAGCCACGAGTGCATGTCCGATTTCGTGATAGGAGACAATATGCTTCTCATCATCCGAAAGGACGCGGCTCTTTTTCTGATAGCCGGCGATAACGGTCTCGATGCTTTCCTGCATATCTTCCTGGGTCACTATTTCGCGGCCTTCGCGTACGGCGCGGAGCGCCGCTTCATTTACGATATTGGCAAGGTCGGCACCGGACGCGCCGGCAGCAGTTTTGGCAATGACCGAGAAATCGACATTGTCGGCCATTTTGACTTTCTTCGAATGCACTTTCAGGATTGCGATACGGCCTTCGAGGTCAGGGAGCTCTACCGGGATCCGGCGGTCAAAGCGGCCGGGGCGGAGAAGAGCCGGGTCAAGGACATCCGGGCGGTTCGTGGCCGCGAGGATAATGACGCCCTTTGAAGGGTCGAAGCCGTCCATTTCTGTCAGCAGCTGGTTCAGTGTCTGCTCGCGCTCGTCATTTGTCGAAAGACCGCCGGCGTCACGCTTCTTGCCGATGGTATCGATTTCATCGATAAAAACGATACAGGGCGCGTTCTTTTCGGCCTGATCAAAGAGGTCGCGCACCTTGGAAGCGCCCATGCCGACGAACATTTCCACGAATTCAGAACCGGCAATCGAGAAGAACGGAACGCCCGCTTCGCCTGCGACAGCCTTGGCGAGCAGAGTTTTGCCTGTGCCGGGAGGCCCGACGAGAAGAGCGCCCTTCGGGCACTGCGCGCCGATGGCCTGGTATTTCTGCGGATCGTGAAGATACTGTACCAGCTCTTCAAGAAGGGACTTGGCTTCTTCCTCACCTGCGACATCGGCAAACTTGATGCTGGTCGTCGACGGCACATAGACTTTGGCGCTGCTCTTTCCGAATGACATGAACGGATTGCCCGAGCCGCCGCCGAGCTTCTGCGTGGCGGAGCGCATCAGCCACTGCCACAGGAAGTAGAAAATGACGAGCGGCAGCACCCACGTCAGGAAAAATGAAAGGACGGGGTTCGTCGTCGTGACGATCCGGTCGAACTTGCAGCCGGACTCCAGCAGTCGGTTGACGAGATCAGGATCGTTGAAGGTTGCCGTCCTGTAATACTTCGGCGGCGTAGAAGTATCCGTAAAGTAGATATAGTCGCTGTTCATCTGGACAGTGGCTATTTTTTTATTGGTCGTCATGTCGAGAAATGTGCTGTAGTCGACGTCCTGAATCTGATGCTCAAACAGAGTCGGGATGATGAACATATTGAGGAGCAGCATGATGAATATAACGACGATGCAATAGATAATAATTTGATTCTTCGGCTGTTTTGCCTGCTTCATGTGATACCTCCTGCATGAAAATATACTTATGATATGGACGTCAGAAGAATTTTCCAATGAATGTTTTTCGAACTACTGACGGTCACACTGATATTATAACTGAAATTATCTGTTTTAGGAATAGACAGGGAATGACAAGTGTAAGACCAGATGTAAGATTTCGACCTGGATTTCCGGGTACAAAAGCATGAAGAGATACAAAAAGCTGAATGTCAGGCTTTTATATCTTGTTGGAATCTCTGACTGCCTGTCTGGCAGTCGGGTTTACGCCCGGGCAGGTGCCCAGGCAGACGCGGTTACGTGTAAAAGCCTATAGAAATGATGTGGGTGTTAAAGTACCTTTTGACACCTATGAT
>DCDB01000023.1 GCA_002316215.1 Lachnospiraceae bacterium UBA1066
GCCGGGATTGTGCCCGGATACGACCCCTGAAGGACAATATGAGAAGATTGCGGGTAAAATTGTAAGAATCCGTCCGCAGTACTGTGTTGTGGGCAGACTTTTTGACCATAATGATACGGGAATAATTGTAAAAAGTTCGGAAAAAGGCCTGATGCAGCATGATGCTTATTCATGGGAAATTACCGGAGCACATTTTGACCTTGCAAAAGAACAGGACCCGGACAGCGTAATCACAAACGAAATCATTGACCAGTGGGTGGAAAGTGCAACACCTGAACAGCGGAGAGCATTTTCGGCAGAACTGTTTGATGCACTCGGCGCAGGAGGAGCAACAACCATTCAGGAACTTTCAAAGAGTGGAATCAATGAATTACAGGAAGTACTGTATGGGATGATCGGCCGCAGCAGCGGCAAAGGACGTTTGGTATTCGGTAAGCTTTGCCGGGCAGTATGGAATGGCATACAGAAAAAGAAATTCTGCACAAAACAGATGGCAGAAGCTGCCGGTATGTTTGTAATCGGTGTCTTTTTTATTGTAACACCGGATTATGCGCTCCGGATTCTGGGGACTGCGTTTTTTCTATGGCTCCTTGGGTATTCATCTTATCAGCTGTATCAGCAGCTGCAACTGAAAAGAAACGGAAAACCGACAGAAAGCGGAAAAATTATTTTCTTCAGTGTAGTTGCAGTGATTGAAATTATCTGTATAATTAAAAATTCCATAGCTGTTTTTTCAATTAACATGATTATGATGATTTTCTTTGGCTGGAGATCATGGACACAGCTGAATTTTTCTGCCGGACTCAGAAAGAAAGGAAGCCGCATCTGGGGATTACCGCTTACAGATGCTGTTTTGTCCTGTGTTTTTGCGGTTATGGCGGCAGTATCAAGCGGAAAGATTTTTGCAGACAATATTCTGGCTGTCGGAGCATATCTGGCGTTGTGGGGTATGTTCGGTATCGGGCAGGGCGTATTGGAAATGTATGAATCAGAATGATGCGGCATCCGGGATCGTAAATACGAGTTGGATTCTTTCCCAATTAAATTGAACAAACCGGATTTTGCTTTTGCAATAGGACAGAATCGGGTTTTTGTTGTAGTTATAGGAATTTTTAGGGCAGTGGTCTGAAAAGTGAAATCAAATATAAAGAGCTAGAATCCATACATAAAAACGAATATCCATTCTCAGGTTCTCTTGAAATCATTTAGAATAAACTCAGAGCAAATTCTGCCGGCTAAATAGAAATTCACCATGGAGCAGATAAAGCTATGATTTAAGAGATAACTGGTCAGGAGGAAAATCATATGATCTTCGAGAAAATAAAACTATATCCGGAACGTGAGGATGTGACGCTGACAGCTTATATCCTTGATGATTCCATCGAGATGCAGAAAGGAAGGAGACGCCCGGCTGTCCTCATATGTCCGGGCGGTGCTTACGTCACATGCTCGGATCGGGAGGGTGAGCCGGTTGCTATGGCATTTGCTTCCATGGGCTACCATGCGTTCGTTCTTCGTTATTCTGTTTCCGGTTTGGCTGTTTATCCGTCGCAGATGAGAGAGATCGGCATGTCAATTCTGAAAATGAGAGAAAGAGCGGACGAATGGAAGCTGGATCCGGAAAAGATCATTCTCTGCGGATTTTCTGCCGGAGGTCATAACGCGGCGATGTACGGCAATTGCTGGAACCGCCCGATCGTGACGGAAGCATTGCGCGCTGACGCTTCTGATCTGAAGCCGGCGGCCCAGATTCTGGGCTATCCGGTTTGTGATTATCTGGGAATGAAGGATAATTTCGGCAGGGAAATGGAGGCTTCGGCGAAGCTGATCTTTGAGCAGTCGGCGGAAGCGCTGTTCGGGAATCGTGAAATAACCGATGAACTGCTTAGGGAGGGAAGCCCTTCACGGAACGTCAGCAGTTCCACACCGCCGACTTTTCTATGGAGTACTTGTGAAGATGAACTGGTTCCGATCCGGAACAGCGTGATGATGGCAGATGCCCTGGCGCAGAATGGCATTCCGTTTGAAATGCATATATTTGAAAAAGGCGGACACGGCCTTTCACTCTCTACCCAGGCTTCAGCGGGAAATGCAAATGAAATCCGGCCGGATACGGATCAGTGGATCCGTCTTGCCGATGCCTGGCTCATGAAGCGATTTTCGCTTTTTCATGACGAGCCGTTCAGAGAAGAGCAAAGGAATTCATCACTCCTTATGATGGAAGGAATGGAATTTCCTGAGGGATATTATTCAGTCAAAGATACGCTTAAGGATATCATGAATAATCCTAAGACACGCGTTTTGGTTCAGAATATATCAGGGGCAGCAGCCGGTCCCGGTGAAGAAATGAAAATGGACTCCGGTATTGGGAAAATGATGGGCTGGCATCCTCTTTATACACTTCTTGAGAAAGCGGGTTCCCATATTTCAAAAGAACAGGTGCTAAACCTTAATCAGAAACTGAATGATGTCAGGAAGGAGCTGTAAGCGTGTCAGATCAGGCAGTTATGTGCGATGAAACTGTCATGGAGAAGTCGGGCCATACGAGGACAGCTGTGCAGCAGGTCATGCTCGGCACGATCCTTGGAAATGCAGGACAGGCGAAGGAAACGCTCCGCTTCATCCTGGAAGCAGGTTATGATGGCATTGAACTTAACGGTTTCATGATCCGCAGGATGCCGCCGTCAGTACGCCTCCTGACGAAATTTGCAGGCATGCCTGTCGGGAAAAGCGGAAGTCTTGACTGGCTGCCGATTATCAGGGAGAGCGGGCTGGAGGTTCCATCCATTCATGAGGATCTCGGCACTATTGAAAACAATTTCTCATCCGTAGTTAAAGAAGCAAAGGACTTTTGTACGGACACAGTCGTTATTACAGGCATGTATCGTTTCGATTACTCAAGCATGGAAGAGCTGACATCTCTATGCAATCGTCTCAATGAGAGCGGAAAGAAACTGGCCGGAGAAGGGATTGCCCTGCTTTATCACAATCATAATGCTGAATTCCGTAAAGTCCAGGGATACGAGCAATTTTTAACCGGAAGAGTGGGGCGCGAAACGCAGAGAGTGAAGTCTGGCCACTCGATGTATGCTGTAAACCCGGACCATAAGATGCATTCAGTAAACCCGGGCCGGAAAATGAAATTCGGGAAAGTTGAATATACATCTTCTGACTGCCCTGCATTTCCCTGGGAAGAGAAGACGGCATTTGACTTCCTTCTGGAGCAGACGGATCCGCGTTACGTGAATTTTGAGTTCGATTCATACTGGGCGGCAGAAGCCGGAGCCGATCCGCTCTTCATCATGAAGAAACTCGGAAACAGGATGAAACTTTATCACATCAACGACCGGGGAACGAGGCTTGCAGGAAAGTCCATGACACCGATTCTGAAATCAGACAGCATGGAACTTGGCTATGGAAACATGAATCTGATTTCCCTGCTGAATCAGGCAAAGAATAACGGAGCCAGGGCGGTCATCCTGGAAAGCCATAAGAACTGGGCGGAAAAATCCCCGGTCAGAAGTCTTCAGATAAGTGCAGAATTCCTGAAGGAATTCATATAAAGGAGGATCCGGAACCATGAGAATCTATGACTGCAAGGTAAATCATCTGACAAATCCTGTAGGATTCCGTATGGAAAGAACCGCATTTTCATGGAAAACTGACGGAGCGGTGGGAAAATTTCAAACCGCGGCCAGAATTGAAGCTGCATCTGATCCGGAGTTCACGAAGATTATTTATGACTCTGGTTTCGATGAGAAGGCGGATAGCCTTGCCTGCCCGGCGGATATCAGACTGGAACCGCGTACGCGCATCTGGTGGAGGGTGTCCGTTCGTACGGATGCGGGCGAGGAAGGAACTTCACCGGTCCAGTTTTTTGAAACATCGAAAATGGATGAGCCGTGGTGCGCCTCATGGATTTCCTGCAGCAAGGAAGAGGAGAGGCATCCGGTTTTCATTAAGAAGATAAAACTGAAGAAACGGATTGAAAGGGCACGTCTGTATATCTGTGGCCTGGGACTTTATGAAGCAGGCATTGACGGGCAGAAGATCGGGAACGAGTATCTGACGCCTTACTGCAATGACTATAATGAATGGGTACAATACCAGACATTTGATGTGACGGAGGCTTTGAATAAAGATTTTGCAGAGAAAGCGGAATCTGTATTTTCCGTCCTTCTGGGGAATGGCTGGTACAAGGGGCGTTTCGGGTTTACGACAAAGGAGGAAAAAGGCTTCTACGGGGACAGCTGGAAGCTGATCGCGGAGCTCCGTTTGACTTATGAAGACGGCGCGGAAGCTGTCATCGGAACGGATGACAGCTGGACGGTTGAAAGAAGCTGTCTTACGTATTCAAGTATCTATGGCGGTGAGATAAGGGATGATACGCTGAATGAGTTACCGGAAGAGAAAGCCGTCCTCTGTGATGCACCGAAAGGACGGCTGACGGCGAGAATGTCATTGCCCGTGACAGTGCATGAAATATTGCCCGTCAGGGAAATCATCATAACACCGGACGGGGAAAAAGTTCTCGATATAGGACAGGAGTTCACAGGTATTTTCCGTCTGCATGTAAAAGTACCGGCCGGTACAAAGGTGCATCTTCAGACAGGGGAGATCCTGCAGGGCGGGAATTTCTACCGAGACAACTTGCGTTCTGCCAGATCCGAATATATCTATATTTCCGACGGGCAGGAACGTGAACTGGAACCAAAATTCACGTTCTACGGCTATCGTTACGTTAAGGTCGACGGCATCCCGAATCTTAAAAAAGAAGACTTCACGGGTCTTGCCCTGTACAGCGGGATCGGGGAAGTCGGCAGAGCCGAAACCGGGAGCGTCCTGGTCAATCGGCTGCTGTCCAACATTCGATGGGGACTCAGGAGCAATTTTCTTGATGTGCCGACGGACTGCCCGCAGAGGGACGAACGCATGGGATGGACGGGAGATGCGCAGGTCATTTCGCCGACGGCCTGCTACCTGCTTGAGCCGTATGCCTTCTATGCGAAGTATCTGCATGATATGGCGGAGGAGCAGAAGAGCCTTGACGGGAAGGTGCCGCAGGTTGTGCCTTCCGTCGGAAATACGGATACATCATCCGTATGGGGAGATGCCGCCTGCATCATTCCATGGAATTTGTATTCATTTTACGGAGATATTTCTATCCTGCAGGATCAGTATGAAAGCATGAAGGCATGGGTTGAATATGTGCGCGGAGTTGACGGCAGCCATCACGGCTGGAGAAACGTTTTTCAGTACGGAGACTGGCTGGCCCTTGACAATATTGCCGGCGGTGCCGAGACAGCCATGGGCGGGACGGATGAGGAATTCATCGCTGATATCGCCTATGCGGAAAGTGCCGGCATCCTGTCGCGGTCGGCTGCGCTTCTTGGCAGGAACGATGACGCGGACGAATATGACAGACTTTCTAAAAACATCCTCCAGGGTGTCAGGGATGAATATTTTTCAAAGACAGGGCGCTGCTGCGTCAAGACGCAGACAGGACTTTTACTGACACTGAAATATCATCTGTCTGATAATGAAGAACTGATCTGCTCGATGCTGCGAAAACTTTTCAAGGCAGGAGACAATAAGCTGAGGACAGGCTTTGTCGGAACTCCGATCCTGTGCGATACCCTTTCGGATTACGGAATGGACGACCTTTCCTGGGCCCTGCTCCTGAATGAGGAATATCCCGGATGGCTGCATGAGGTAAAGCTCGGGGCAACGACGGTGTGGGAAAGATGGAACAGCGTTCAGGATGACGGAAGTATTTCCGGGACAGGCATGAATTCACTCAACCATTATACCTATGGATCAATTGCGGAATGGATATATTCCCATGCGGCTGGAATTGCGCGAAGTCCCGAGGTGCCCGGTTTCAGGAAGGCAGTCCTTAAACCTTCTCTCAACTGGAAGATACGATTTGTTTCGGCGGAATATGAATCGCCGTCGGGAACTTATAAGAGTTCCTGGAAGATGACGGCTCCTTCCCATGTTGAATACCGCTGCACGATTCCGTTCGGATGTACGGCAAGGCTTGAGCTTCCATTGGAAAAGGAAGGCCGCGTGAAAATGCTGGACGCAGGTGATTATGAATTTTCATATGAGACGGCAGTGCCTCTTCGGAAGAGCTTCAGTATCGATACGCCGATTAAAGATCTGATTGCAGATCCGGAGGTTTCGGCGAAATTAGCGGGCATCCTGCCTCTTGCTCAGGTGCCTCCGCGTGCGCAGATGCTTTCTTTGCGGGTATTGAATGAGAAATTCGGCGCACGGATGACAGAGGAACAGCTTGAAGGAATCAATGCCTTATTGAAATCAATCTGAATAACGGCCGGGGCAGGTTAGCTGCGAAAAATTCGCAGCGACAGCCCCGGCCTTTTTTTATGAAGATGAAAAAATCAGGGAATAAAGGAGTGATATATCTGTCAAACGGTGCTGTATTTTTCGCGATACAGGCTGGGCGGCATACCGGCAATCTTCAGAAACTGATCCGTAAAGTAGCTGCGGGAGCAGAAATTCAGCTGATCGCTGATTTCCTGAATACTGATGCGTGTCGAAGAAAGAAGCATCTTGGCATAATCGATTTTAGCCTTATTGATGTAGGAATGGATGCTTTGACCGGTTTCAGTCTTGAACTTGCGCGAAAGATAATAGGAGCTGTAGCCTGTCATTTGGGCAAGCTGTTCAATATCAATTTTTTCTTTGATATGCATGTCGATGGTGTCGCAGCAGGAACGGACGGGTTTTGAGACAGAAGGATCAGCCCGGCATTTGTGTACGCGGTAAACGAAATCATTGTACATCGTACCGTTCAGCACAGTAAGGTCGCTGAGCGTTTTACATGCATCAATCTGTTCCGTATAAAGGTCGTTCAGCGTGTAGGCGGTCGGTGCAGGGAGTCCTCCGCGGATCGCGGCGCGGCTGACCAGAGCCAGAAATGTGACGGCGGTATATTTGGCAAGCTGTACCGGGCTGCTGATGGACGCTTTGACGCCGGAACTTAAGTTGGAAGCATGGACGAAGATTTCCTTGTAGTCCATATTGCCTTCCTGTACCATACGCATCAGTTCCTCTTCGGCATTATTGATGCCCGGATGCAGATCGGCATGTATACTGTCGGGGTCTTTCTGTGCAGGTTCCCGGTGCCGCGTGTCCTGATGCTGAAGATCCCCGACGGAAATTTTTCTTCCGGTCAGGCAGTCATGCAGCATGACTGAAAACTGAAAAAATTGGGCGGCAGGAACAACAGGCACCAATTTCATCTGGCGCAGGAAATTCATTTTCAGCGAAACTGCAATATTGCGCCTGTCCAGCTCCGCCTCGAGATTCGATGTCGGGTTCATGCTAATGAAGACAGGTCCCATAATATAGATCCGTACAGTTTCATTTTTCTCTTTTTCGAAATCCGCAGTCCACATCAGGCCGAGCGAGTTGGAGAGGATGATCGGAAAATCGGATGATTCCATATGTTCCATAAGAAATGTATGAGCAGAGCTCATCATAAAAAGACTGCCAAAAATTTCCGGACTTGGCGCATCGGTCGACTGAAGATGCATATCCGGAGCGTAAACGGAAAACGGTATTTTATAGATGCACTGGACCAGTTCTTTGAAAAAAGACAGTTTTTCTTCCGTCTTCATTGAAAGTCTCCTCTCGGGCACAGGTGCCGAACGATATTTTACCCTGTAATAAGATGTGATTATATTAGTCATTATAACAGGAAATTTGCGAAAAGCCATAAGAAAAACTGAAAAACTGTCTTTATAACAAAAAATCATTCTTAAATCTGGAGACTGACGTTTATACTGAATTTATCAGATACAAAGTTACATTCAGAAAACCAGATTCCATATAAATTAGGGAGGTCAAAATGGCAGCAGCAGAAAGAGAAGCGAAAATACGAAATAAAGTAAAGAATCCGGCGGATCGTCTTCCGGTAGGAAAGTTTTTTTTATGGAAGTCCAGGGATATTTCCCTGGCGGCAATGAACACGATCATCCTCGGATATCTGATGATTTTCTGTACGAATGCGCTTGGCCTGAATGCAGGAACAGTCGGCGTTCTGCTTCTGGTCAGCAAGATCTTTGACGGAGTAACGGATCTTTTTGCAGGATATATTGTTGATAATACGCATACAAAGCTCGGCAAGGCGCGGCCGTATGAGTTCTGTATTCTTGGGGTTTGGCTAACGACACTTCTTCTTTTCTTCTGTCCGGCAGGATGGGGAGAGTTTGCGAAATGCGCATGGGTATTTGCGATGTATACACTCGATTTCAGTATTTTTTCCACGATGCTGAATGCCAATCAGACACCGTATATGATCCGGGCTTTTTCCAATAATAAGATTGTCATTACGAAAGTATCTTCATTCGGCGGCATCGTCAGCATGATTTTCGCCATGGTCGTATCCGTATCCTTCCCGATTCTTATGAAGCATCTGGCAACGGATGCCGGCGGATGGAGAGCCCTCATTCTGATTTACGCTGTTCCGTTTGCCCTGATTGGAATCCTGCGTCTGCTTTTCGTAAAAGAAGATCCCAGCATCGATGCGGCAGCCGGACAGAGCACGAAGATCAATGCCAAAGAAGTGCTCACAATGCTTAAGAAGAATAAATACTGCTGGATTTCCGCCGGGATTATGCTGTTCTATCAGCTGGCCGTCGGCTTCGGTGCGGGGAGTTACTACTTTACATACATCATCGGAGATATCTCGAAGTTTGGCCTGGTCAGCGTGCTGTCTGTCGTGACCCTGCCGCTGATGATCTTTTTCCCGGCGATGATCAGAAAGATGAGCGTTGCAAAGCTCTTCGCAATTTTCGGAACAATTGCTTTTCTGGGCTACATGATGGTCTTTGCGGGAGGCGCAAATGTCACGATTGTTTATATCGGCGTCATCCTGACAGTTCTTCTCAACCTTCCGCTCGGTTATCTCGGCGCACTCGTTATCATGCAGCTGGCTACTTACAATGAATATATGGGACTGCACCGGATGGAAGCTTCAAGCAGTGCGATTTCCAATTTTGCATCCAAGGTCGGCGGCGGAATCGGGACAGGCCTGACCGGCATTCTTCTGTCAGCAGCCGGGTTTGTCTCCTCGACAACCGGAACCGTTGCGCAGCCGGACAGCGCCCTCAGCATGATCCGTATGCTTTATTCAGTTCTGCCGGCACTGTGCGCGGCGCTCATCGTTTTCTTCTCAATCCTTCTGGGACGACTCGGAAAAAGGATACCGGAAATGGAAGCAGACATTAATAATCGTAAAAAGGCCGCTGAAGCAGCCGCACAAACGGCAGAAAATATTTCAGGCGAGGGTTCTGTTGAAGCCATGGCAGCGGAAGAAGCAAAGGCAGAGCTTGAAAAAACAGCTGTGACTGAAAAGGAGAAGAAATGAAGCATATCCTCTGCGCCGGAACAAGTCCGGAACCGGATTTCGTCGAATTGAACAACCGTGTTCTCGTGCGCCGCGCGGCGGCCGAAGGAATGGTTCTCCTGAAAAATGACGGCATGCTGCCGGTTATGGATAAAAGAATAGCGCTTTACGGTTCAGGTGCGCGCCGGACGGTTGCCGGCGGCACAGGATCCGGTGCAATGCATGAGCGTTATGATGTCGGAATCGAACAGGGACTACTGGATGCCGGTTTCGAGATCACGACAAAAGAATGGCTGAACCGGTATGATGATTTTTACGACGCCTCATATCGCAGCTGGAAAGAACATATCGAAGACCTGGTTAAGGATATGAGGAATCCGATGCAGATCCTCGGTACCCGCATCGCAAATGACTTCGTTTATCCGACGGGCATCCCTGTTGAAAAAAACGATCTTCAGGATGGAGTGAAAGACTGCTTCTATGTCCTTGCACGGCAGGGAGGGGAAGGACATGACCGAAAAGATGTCAGGGCAGATTATGAATTGGATGATCTGGAGATGGAGAATCTGAGAAAAATCTGCGGTTATTATGAAAATGTCTGCGTTGTCATCAACTGCGGCGGGATCCTGGACTGTGAGTTTCTTGACGAGCTTCCCGTCAAAGCGCTCTTTTTCATCGGTCAGAGCGGCGAGGAAGGCGGACATGCTTTCGCTGACCTGGTAAGCGGCAGGCAGAATCCTTCGGGAAAACTTTCAGACACCTGGGCCATGCACTATTGTGACGTTCCTTCTGCAGGCATCTTCGCAGATGAGTGCGGTGATCCAACTGTCCAGGATTACCGGGAAGGCATCTATGTCGGCTACCGCTACTTCGATTCCTTTGGAATAAAGCCCAGGTTCCGCTTCGGCTTCGGATTATCCTACACGGCTTTTGATATTCATACATCTCATGTTTTTCAAAAGGGAGAAAACCTGGAAATAGAAGCATCCGTCAGGAATACCGGCAGTGTTTCCGGCAGAGAAGTACTTCAGGTTTATGCGACGGTTCCGTTTGGAAAAGACGGAAATGAATATCAGCGTCTGATCGGTTTCATGAAGACGAAAGAACTGGCCGCAGGTGAAAAGGAAGACTGTTTTATTTCCGTACCGCTGAAAAAGCTTGCAGTCTATCAGGAAGGAACTTCTTCCTATATCCTTTCTTGCGGAACTTATATCCTTCGGATAGGAAACGGAAGCGGGAATACTCAGCCGATTACCTGTTTCACGCTTAAAGAAGATGTGACAACAGAAGTTTGTACAAAGATTTGCCCGCTCAGGCCGGAATTGGAGGAGATGATTCCGCCGGCAAGAAAACGGGAAAATCTTACCGGTGTTCCGGAAATCGATATCGACCCTGCTTCTATCGGGAAAATTGTACACGAGTATATTGCCCTGCCTGTTTATCCGGATGTCAGCGTACAGGAAAAAATCGAGAGTATGAGTGTACACGATCTTGCTGCTATTACCGTTGGAAATACGCTTTTTGGCAGAGATCCTTATGTCTGTGCTGTCGGGGCTTCCGGAAATACAAACAGCGGGTTGCTTGATTCGTGCGGGATCCCGAATATCGTGCTTTCGGACGGCCCGGCAGGGCTTAACCTGACAGCGGAAATCGTCGAGACTTCTGACGGAGAAATCAAGTCTACAGCCATGTATCCGCAGTATGATTTCGGATTCTTCGGGAAAATGCTGCGAAGCCGTCTCGGGAAACCGGAAGACGGGACGATGCATTACCAGTATGCGACGGCCCTGCCGTGCAGTACGGTGCTTGCACAGACCTGGAACACGGACCTTCTGAGGGAAATCGGAACAGGAGTCGGCGCAGAAATGGAGAAATTCGGTGTTACCGTATGGCTGGCGCCCGGCATGAATATTCATCGGAATCCGCTGTGCGGCCGTGTTTTTGAATATTATTCCGAAGATCCGTATCTTTCCGGCGCCCTGGCGGCAGCACTGACGGAAGGCGTTCAGAGCCATCCGGGAAAATTCGTCAGTCTGAAACATTTCTGTGCGAATAATTCTGAGGCGAAACGAGACCACTCCTCGAGCAATATGACAGAAAAAACTCTTCGGGAGATTTACCTGAAAG
>DCDB01000195.1 GCA_002316215.1 Lachnospiraceae bacterium UBA1066
TCCGTGAATAATTCAGGTTAATCATGATATCGGTGTAAAAGTCCAAAAGTTTCCTGCCTGCCGAAACTACAAATCTATGGAGCATTCCGAAGCATCACCGTCCCCAAAAGGGCTTCGGCACCTGTATGCTGATTCATTTTAACGTTCTTTTGTGTAAATGAGGTGACGCATCTTATGAAATTTTTGATTCAGCGCGTGACATCGGCTTCCGTCACGGTAGACGGGGAGACCATCGGCAGGATCGGACGCGGATTTCTTGTATTGATCGGGGTATCGGATACGGACACGGAGGCGGTCGCCGACCGGATGATCCGGAAAATGATCGGCCTGCGCATTTTTGAGGATGAGAACGGAAAGACAAACCTGAATCTGGCTTCGGTGGGCGGAAGCCTGCTTCTCATATCACAATTCACACTGTACGCGGACTGCAAAGACGGCAACCGGCCGGCTTTCATTAAAGCCGGCGCTCCTGCGCATGCGGAAAAGCTGTACAATTATATTTTAGAAAAGTGCGGGGAGATGGTTCCCGTGACGGAGCACGGGCAGTTCGGAGCGGATATGAAGGTGGCACTTGTAAACGACGGGCCATTCACCGTCATGCTCGATTCGCAGGAGCTTTTTAAGATGGGGACAGTCCCCGGGCGTTAATTCAAACTCGTGGAAGCTGTCCCATCTCCTCATGTATTTTTTCTACTTCAGAGACGGTCATCCCCGGAATGTAGCCAGCAATTTCCTTTACCGAAAGTTTTCCGTCCGTCAACATTCTTTCTGCTGTTTCCCTTGCTGTTGCTTTTGTTGCTGCTTTTGTTGCTGCTTTTGTCTCTTTTGCTGCTTTCCTTCTTACTGCCTTTGTTGCCGCTTTAATATCATGGATTCTTTCTTCCTCTAAAATCATACCTACCTTTGTCATGGAAATTCGCCTCCTTATATGCGCTGCGGTTTCCTCATCGATCACCTTATCCGTAAAAACCAGGAGCCCTGAAAGCAGGAAAATCAGTGTTTCTTTATTTTGAATGTATGTAACCAAATTAACCGACTTCTTGATCTCAGTTCTCTGCGCTTCGCGTCCTTTATAGGACAGTGGAAGAATGATGAACTCCATCATTTCTTCTTCTGTCAGAGCAATCCCGTGCTTAATCTTCTCCCGAAGTATTTTTTTTATCTTATCAGAGGGAAGTTCTGACAAAAACGCTTCCATAATATTAAGCTGAAGATTTCCGGTATCCAGCATACTCTCCGTCTGCCTGCGCGTTACATCGGCTGTATAGATAATAATGATGCGCAGTCTCGGAAATTTTCTGTTTTCCTTATAATATCTTTCGATCACACGACTTTCATAGCCGAGGTATTTTATCTTATTCTCTTCCCTGTAGACACTCTCATAATCAATGATGGCAAGCGAACCGTCGGCCAGAAGAAAGAGGTTGTCCATGCGAAGTTCATTTGCCTCTATGGCCGGCAGGTTCGTCGGAAGCGCCCGGACGATGTCCGGGACATCCAGACCGTAGACCCTGAGCGATTTATTCCGGATTCTTTCGGCAAAGATTTTTGAAATAATATCCTTGTTCTGATAGGCGATTTTTTCCTTGGGCATGACAATCCTATCGAACCGGTTCTGCTAAGAACAGTATAACTTATCGGACACGCAGGCTCAAGATTATTTACTCAAACTTCCCACACCGGGAAGTGTAACCGACCTTTGAAAACTCAACATATATAGCCTGTCAGATACTGAAAACTAGACATTAGAAAGGCGCCAGCCCATATATCTGGTATAATAGAATTGTTCAGAAACCATTATCAGATAAGGAGACTAACGCCATGCCTATTGTATCACAGAATACCGAAAATCAAAATGGAATCACCAGTTCCATCAACTGCTTTTTTTCACATTATAAGCTCGGGAGCCTTCTTTTCCGATGCGGCGCCGGAAAAGAGAAAGGCATACCGGTCATGCAGGTCTTCCGCTATCTTATATCGCTGATGTTTGAGGAACGCAGTATGTATATGCAGCTGCATCTTGGGACGTTCAGGGAAGATTTTGCCAAAAATACCGTTTACCGCTTTCTCCAGAACCCAAAAATAAACTGGCAGAAGTTTACGGCACTGCTCTCCTCACGGATAGTAAATGGATTTCTACGGAAGCTTACCGATGGGAAACGTGTTGAAGTATTCATTGCGGATGACAGCCTCTATGACCGCTCCCGTGCAAAGAAAGTCGAATTGCCTTCCAACGTCTTTGACCACTGCACGCACAGGTACAGGAAAGGATTCCGCCTTCTTACGCTTTCCTGGTCGGATGGAAGCACACTGCTTCCAATTAACGGCTGCCTGCTTTCTTCAACAGAGGGAAAGAACCGCTATCAGGAGCAGAGGACATTTGACCGCAGGACGTTAGCGGCAAAAAGACGGACCCAGTCGCAGACCAAGTCTAACGATGTGCTTTTACAGCTGGTCGATCAGGCAAAAACCGCAGGGCTCACAGCAGAGTACATGCTGTTCGACAGCTGGTTTGCCATGCCTGTGACGATCCAGGCAGTCCGGAAGCGGGGCCTGGATACAATCGCTATGGTGAAGAAGAGTTCCCGAATCAGCTATGGCTACGGAGGCAAAAGCCTCAATATCAAGGAGATTTACTCCCGGAACAGGAAACGCCGCGGAAGATCAAAGTACCTCCTCTCCGTAGGAGTTGCACTCGGGAAGGAAGATCCTATTCCCGCAAGGCTTGTGTATGTGCGGAACCGCAACAATAGAAAAGACTGGCTTGCGCTGATCTGCACGGACATGTCTCTTTCGGAGGAAGAGATCATCCGGATTTACGGGAGACGCTGGGGCATCGAGGTCTTTTTCAAGACCTGCAAGAGCTATCTTCGCCTGACACGGGAATGCCACAGCCTTTCCTATGATTCCATGACGGCCCATACTGCCATTGTGTTCGTAAGATATATGATTCTGGCTGTCAGCAGAAGACAAAATGCGGATTACCGAAGCCTGGGGGAAATATTTTTCTTTATGTATGATGAAGCAAAGGATATTTCTTTCGATGATTCGATGCAGATCCTGCTGGAAGCACTCTTTGACACGATTCTCGAAGTATTCCATCCATCCGATGACCAGCTGAAAGAGTTCATCTCATCTTTCATTGAGAAACTACCGGATTATATGCAGTCTGCATTAAGGAGTCCAGCAGCTTGATAGTATTTGACAGGGCATATGTATCGAGTTTTCAAGGGTCAGAGCCCACTTTTAATGTGGGAAGTTTGAGTTATTTATCTTTTCCTGTGTATCAGATTAATTAGCCTGTTCTCCGCGTCAGCCGGTCCGGCCTTTCCTTGGTGTTATGAACTGAAAATAAGAATGGTTTTATGAAAACTCATAGGACTAAGACAGGATAACTGCATTCTTGCAGCTATTTAAGAATAAAACTGACATATTTCTCATAAGGTTTTATACTATTTAGTCATCTCCGCCGTCTGAGTTAAGCATATCAGAAACACCTGGATTCATGCAATATAAAGATATTATGATTTAATTCCTGGGAACAGTCCCCACTGCGTCGAGGCAGCGCGTTAATTCGAACTCCCGGGGACTGTCCCCACTGCGAAATGTATTCTGCTCCTGTCGAAACGATCCTGCTGTTTTCTTGTCTCCGCCGGATATCCAAGCGGGAAAATGGCAAAAGCACTCAGGTTATCCGGCATGTCGAGGATTTTCTCCACCTGATCCATGCGTTCCATTATGGGCGCTATTCCGAGCCAGACGCCGCCTAAACCCTCGGCATCCGTTGCAAGCCAGAGGTTTTCCATCGCGATGCTGAGATCGATCTGTGCATAATCCGGAAGCAGGCATTCCTTTCTGTAAACACTGACGATGGCCGCCGGTGCACCTGCCGTACAGCCTGCATAGGGGCTGACCCCGGACAGCTGTGCGAGTTTCTGCCTGTCGGTGACAACAAAAAATTCCCACGGCTGCTGATTTGCCGCCGAAGGTGCCGCCATGGCTGCTTTAAGGATTGCTTCAATTTTTTCAGCCTCAACTGGCCTGTCTTCATACTTTCTTATACTTACCCTGTGAAATATTTCTTCCATTTTATACTTATCTCCTCTTAATTTTTCTCAAACGATAAAATGATACAAGTGTCAGGGCTCCAAAAATTTCGCATTTATTATATCGCAGGCCTGATATCCCCGCAACGTTTTCATCCGAAGGCGCTGTGATCAAGTCCAGCTTCACACACTTTTACGTTTCCCGACTTTACACACTGTTTACCAAAGAGCGGTAACAATTTTTACATTTGTAAACTATGCTATGAAATGAAGAAAAAGCTTCTGTCAGGAGGATAACTTCCATTGAAAAGGTTCAGATGTCTTGCCTTACTCTGTTTTTTAATCATCGCTGCAGCAAGCACGGGATTTTATTTCGGTCACGCAAAAAAGGACAGCAGCAATGCAAACAGCAGCACTGCCGGTGGAATTGCCTTCGACAAGACAGACGTCTGCATTGGTGATGGCGATCCTTCTTCCCTGCCGGATTCTTCCCAGAATTCTTCTTCGGGTGCTTCGTCCGATTCTTCCCGGAAATCTTCCACAGATTCAGCTTCCCTTTCCATCCGTTTTCCCGTATATCCGGATGTCACGATCTTCCGCACGGATCTGAAAATACCGCTTCTTCTTACGAATCCGGCACAGAATCCCTGCCTCTTTCAATTCACTGTAAAAGTCAAAGGTTCAGACAATACCCTTCTTTCCAGCGGACAGGTTTCCCCCGGAAAAGCCATTTCCGGCATTCCTCTTTCGAATCCCCTCTCTCAGGGCGATTACACTCTGGAAATCCATATAGACACTCATACACTGAACGGCAATTCGGAAATGAACGGCGGCAATGTCCTTGTAGGTCTGCATGTAATGTAGATATCCTGCCGAAGCAGCAGCGGCGCCCTGCGTGCTTTGGCAGTTCAAATAAATTTTACCAGCATTGTAAAAAGACACATTGTAATCTAAGACACATTTTCCAACTCACAGTATCAGCACTCAAAGGTAATATTTTAAGGAGGATTCAATGAAAAAAGGTAAGGTTTCAGCAATAGCAGGGATTTTGGTACTTGCACTCGCCGCTGCTCCCGTTCCGGTTCTGGCAGCCGCACCGGGCGATACGGCCTCTGTAAGCACAGATGCATCAACAGGTGAAGCACGCACAAATCTGACACTTGAAAAAACGGAAGAAGTCACACCGGTTTATACCGTAGCCGTTACAGCAAATGTATCGCTCAGCCGTGACCCGCAGGATCTTTCATTTACAATGACTAATGTCAGCAGCCCGGATTCCGGCGCCCCGATGGATAAAAAGGTTACGGTGAAAATTGCAAATGCCGGGTATTCCGGCGGTCTTGGAAAATTCGCCGTCTGGGACAGCACGAACCTGAATGAAGCTTCCTACGAAATCTATGAATCGGATGCCTCAGCGACCATTACGCCCTATGCCATCGGAGATGAAATCGCTTGCTGGGATTATGGAAATCACGGAACGATGACCAGGCGGATCAGGGTCCTGAATTATGATTCCGTAAAACCCGGCACCTACAGCGGCCATATCGATTATGCGATCTCACTTGATAATGTGTCATAAGAAAATGCAAGCCGCTTCGCCCGTTTTCAGGTGGATTATATTTTCGGCATTGATTACCGTATCACTTCTGTTCCAGCTTCAGGTCCGCTGTATTTGCGCAGAAGCAGCCGAACCGGCAAACGCCGAAACGAATCTCATTTTAGAAAAATCTGACGGGCAGGCCGACTCCGGGGCTTCATCCGGCAGTACTTCATCATCCGCGCAAAGTGCATCTGCCGATTCTATGAAGAGCACTGCATCTACCGGACAAAATGCGTCAGGAGCTTCTGCAGAAAGCACTGCTTCATCCGTTCAAAATACTTCCGGCGCTTCTGCTGAAAACACAGCATCACCCGGACAAAATGCGTCAGAAACTTCTGCAAAAAATGCTTCAGCGCAGGGGCAATATTCTTCTAAAGTTTCATCGGAAGGTACTTCAAAAACGGAAAGACCGCCGCAGGGGACTTCGTCCGTATATGACGGCAGTAAAATCCAGACAGGGGATTTAAGCGAGCCTGAATTCTGGGCAGCGGTACTTGGCCTTTCGGCAGGAATCATCTCTGCCGCCGCAAAAAAGAAAGTCAAACTTCCGCATAAAATTTGATATTTTCAGAAATATAAAAAATGGGAATGGCTCCCAAATACCGGGCACCATTCCTTTTTTTTCTGTGGGAACAGTCCCCACTGTATCGGGTTAACGCGTTAATTCGAATTCCCGGGGACTGTCCCCAGCTCCTTTTTTGCTGAGCAGGTACCGCCCGAAAAATCACTTCTAAAATAAGTTTTCATTTTCAACCTTCCATTACTAAAATGTTTCTGCAGAACAGAAAATTTTGTCCACAGCCATGTTATATTCGCTCCCGGTTCCGGCTTTTTTGACGGAGCGGAGGCCGGCGGGGTTTTCGGGAAATGCCTGGGAGGCGAATGTCCAGAGGTCTTTCATTTTCGAAAGAGCATTGCCTTCGGATTGATATTCGTCTTCATAGGCGGCAAACAGTTCCTTTAAAAATGCCCGGTATTCTTCCTTTTCAAGAGGCTTTCCGCCGCGCGCCTCGCGAACCAGTGCGGGGTTGATCAGCAATCCTCTTCCGATCATGACGGCTTTAAGATCGGGATAGGTCTCCAGAATCCGCCGGCAGTCGGCAGCCGTCTTTATGTCTCCGTTAAATACCACAGGATTACGGCTTGCACGATACATTTCCGTAAAATAATCCATATGAAGAGGGCTTTTGTAGAAATCTTCGCGCGTACGGGGATGGATGATCAGCTCCTTAAAATCATAGCGGTTGAAAATGTCAAGCAGCACGCGGCACTCGGCAGGATCCGTGAGACCAAGACGCGTCTTGACGGAAATCCGCGGCTGCGTTTCTGCAGTATCAGCATAGTCCGGCTCATTTAAGATTCCCGGCCTTTCCGAAACAGACATCAGGACGTGCGGCCTGGCAGTGCCGCATTTTTCAGATTCATTTATGGCTTCCGGCCTTTCCGGAATAAATATCTGCTTCTTCAATCCGGGAGCATTTCCATCCGCAAGGTTCGCAAAAATTTCCTCGAAAAAACGGTTTAAGGCTTCCGGATTCTTCAGCATGCCGGAACCGCGTCCCTTCGGCACGACCGTCGCCGACGGACAGCCCAGATTAAGGTTAATTTCTCCAAATCCAAGATCAGCCAATGCCTTCGCCGTAAGGACGAACTGACCGGAATCCTTCGAAAGAAGCTGCGGGATGAGAAAACAGGCCGGGCGGTCAGATTTATCCGCTTCCGATTTTTGAGGCAGGTTTACAACCGGACTTTGACCCGGATTATTCGCCGGATCAACTTCTCTTCGCTCCTTAGCCGACAGCGAACCGCTTAAGTGGGTGGGAAGAAACGGCGTAAAATATTTGTCGATTCCCGGAAAGTACTTGTGATGGACACGGCGGTAAATGCGTCCTGTAAAGCCTTCCATCGGGGCAAAGTAATAGCCGGGGGCAGAACACGGCGCGCCCTGCTCTGTTCCCGGCATATTCATTTCCGTCCCCGAAATGTTCTGTTCTGTTCCCGGCATATTCATTTCTGTCCCCGAAATGTTCTTCTCTGTACCCATTAAAAAATCTTTACACGCTCTTCAAGGTCAGCGAATTCTTTTTCGCCCGGCGCTGCGGCCGGTTTTCCGAACGGCATCTCCGCCCAGAGCTTCCAGTTCGAAGGAATACCAAAGGCTTCCGCAGCCTTGCTGTCAATCAGCGGATTGTAATGCTGCAGGCTGCAGCCTAACCCTTCCGCCTCAAGGCCGCTCCAAATGACAAATTGCAGCATGCCGCTGCTTTCGAGTGACCAATACGGGAAATTTTCCGCATAGGATGGGAATTTTTCCTGCAGGCCTTTGACGATGTCCTGGTCTTCATAATACAGGATTGTCCCGTGCCCGGCGGCAAAGGAATTGATTTTTGCTTCAGTAGCAGCAAATTTGTCCGCAGGAACTCTCGCACGCAGGATCTCTTTCGTCATGTTCCAAAGCTTCTCATGCTCCGCACCAAAAAGGAGTACCACGCGCGAGGTCTGTGAATTAAAAGCCGACGGCGTATTCTTTACTGCATTTTTTACGCTCTCCTCAATCCGCGCATCCGCGACGGGGCTTTCATTTCCAATATTATAGTAAGTGCGTCTTTTGCTGCATGCGTCAAAATATTCCATAATCTGTCCTCCGTTTTTACTTTGAGAACTGTCCCCAAATGTTTTTTCTCTGGGGACTGTCCCCAAGTGTTCTAAAGCTGTTCTTATTATAATTCATATACAAGGTAAAATGATACATAATTCTTGGTTAACCCGGCCGATCCGTGAATTTCCCCTGAAGTAAAAAAGCTTTGCGCCTGAAAGACAATGATTGTAAAATGGTGATATATTTTGAGACAGGAGATATTTCATGGCGGAAGATTCTAAAAGACGTTTTATTTTTGAGGAGGCACCGGTTGCAAGGGCTGTTATGGCGCTGGCCGTGCCGTCCATTATTACGCAGCTCATCAATATCGTTTATAATTACGCCGACACCTGGTATGTCGGCCGCACGGGAAATGCCGCAATGGTTGCGGCTCTTTCTGTGTGTTTCCCGATATTTGTCATTCTCGCGGCAATTGCCAATCTGTTCGGCATCGGAGGCGCGTCCGTCATTTCCCGCTCGCTCGGAATGAGGAAACCTGCGCGTGCCCGCAAGGTCTTCGCTTTCTGCCTCTTCGGCGGCCTTGCCGCTTCCCTGATCTATGCGGTTGTCATGCTGCTTTTCCGCCGTCCTCGCCGTCGGACTTTATCTCGGTTTCTTAAAAAAGCTCAGGGCAGAAAATGCCTGAGCTTTTCTCATTTTCTTAATTTCTTTTGTCTTTCGGGTAATCCCGATTGACGATCCGTCAATCACGATCTGTAGCAGCCCTCACTCTATTCGATTCCGTCTGCGCCGATGACTGCGGCAAGCTTCCACGGCGGCAGAAGAAATTCATCTGCCTTCTCAATCGCGGTTCCGGAGAAAAGCTCCCGCCCGCTGCTTTCACAGACGGCTGTCTGTTCTTCACCTGAATAGTTGAAATACCAGGTAATTCTCCTGCCTTCTGCATTGATACCGCTGCGCACAATGACCGGAAAGACGTTCGGGCTTTTCGAAATTCCGGCGGCCTGAAGTGCAGCCGCTGCCAGGCTTTTCAGCTTCTCTTCTTCCGGCATACAGCCAATGTAAAATGAATGGCCTTTACCGAAGTCATTCCGGACAGCAGCTGCATAAGCCTTCCATTCCGGATTATTATAAGAAAGCATTCTCCTTCCGCTTTCGGGAATCAGGAGTTCCATGAACCACTTTTCTGAATCCTTTTCCTGCGGAAATGTAAATTCCTGATAGTAAGCGCCGATGACTTCCGACAGGATATGCGGTGCCTTGTCCGGATACACTTTTATGTTTTCATCCGCGAAGCCCGTCTTGAACGTGGCAAAAAGTGTGCCGCCTCCAGATGCATAGTCCCTGATTCTCTTTAGAACGCATTCTTCCGCCGCATAGAGAGCTGGCACAATCAGCAGCTTATAAGATGCAAGCTTTTCCGCCACGCTCCTGCCTTTAAAAGGAGCTGCCTCTATATCGCTAACCTCAGCCCCTGCTTCATCACAGGCCTCTGCCTTCCGATCTGCGTTTTTTTCATCAGAGTCTTTCAGGTCATCCGCCCAGACAAAGTCGCATTCGACGTTCATCTTGTAAAAGACGTCATAAATTGCACGGAGAACGTCGTTGTAGCCGAGGTGCCCCTGTGTCGGCGCGGTGCCGTCAATCGGGAAATGTGAAAGCCCGGTGAGAGCATCGTTGCTCACGAGAATTGCCGCTTTGTTCTTCTTTTTTAAATGCAGGAAATGAGATCCGAACTTCTGCCATTCCTGCCCGACTTTCTCCGCCTCCCTGTAAACTTCATTTTCTGCAAGGTCGTGGCTCAGCACACCCTTCCAGTAGGTCTCAAAGGAATTGTGGATGGAATGCCAGTGCCAGTACTCTACCGCATCGGCGCCGCCCGCCAGATGACTGTAAGCCTGAAGGCGGAGCTGGCCCGGATATGGGGTCCAGCAGGGATAGCCCTGCGCCTGGGTTTCGAGGACATAATAATTATCATTTTTGAAGCTTCTGGCCAGATCCCCGCAGAACGCTATTTCCGCGCCCGTAAGTTTCCCCTGAGAAGGATGGTAAATGTCGCAGCCGGCAACGGTCACGGCTTCCGCCGCACGGCGATGGTTTACCACAGGCTGCAGACCGAAGGAATATCCGCGCCATTCAAAATCAAAGTTGTGCGTAATAAACTGGTCTTCTTTTTTATATTCCCGCACGATAGAAGCTTCCCATTTAAGAAACTCTTCCACAAGACCGCGGCGGAAGCGGTCGAACTCTGCGGCGAGGCTTCCATTGATCGTTCCGCGCACATCCGGAAAATCTTCCCATGAAAAAACAGCATTGCTCCAGTAGGCAAGACCGTAGGCGGCGTTCATTTCCGCACAGCTGCCGTGGAATTTCATTTTCAAATATTCAAGGAAACGGGCCTGTACGCCCGGACCGGCCGTATCGTAATATTTTGTCTCATTATCCAGCTGGAAACCGATCACTGCCGGATGCGCCGAACACGCTTCCATAAGGCGGCGGATGATCCGTTCCGCGTAACGCAAATAATCCGGATTCGTGATATCCATGATCTGGCGCGCGCCGTAGATGCCGCGCCCGTTCTTCGTTACCGCCAGGATTTCCGGATATTTCTTCACAAGCCAGGCAGGCACCGCATATGTCGGTGTCCCGATGATGACGCCGATGCCGTGCCGCGCCGCCGCATCCAGCACGCGCGTCACATGGGAAAAATCGAAGATGCCGTCCGACGGCTCCTCCGTGCTCCATGTGGATTCGGCGATCCGGATCACATTCATCCCGGCCTTCTCCATCATTGACATATCTTTTTCGAGACGGTCACAGGGCATATATTCATCATAATACGCCGCGCCATATAGCAAGTGATCCATAAGCTGCTCCTTTTTTCACCGTGGGGACAGTCCCCGCAGATTCGAATTAACGCATTAATGCAATGCCGTGGGGACTGTCCCCAGGAAGTCGAAATCCGCCGTTTTCTTATGCATCATCCTGTCGCAGACGAAAATGCCGGCCATCGCTCCCGTAAATTCTCCGTACCTGCAGTATTCATCTGAAAATTCCGTCGTATTGAATACCTGTCCGATCCGGATGTAATTCCCGCCATCCGTACTGTAGGAAAAGAAAGAGTCTCTGCCGTTTATTTCCAGCCTCAGGAAAACGGGCGCGTCGTCCGCCGGAATCCGCGTATCAACGTATTCCCTTCTCGTTCCGTTATCGAGGCGCAGGACGGACAGAGCTCCCTGCCCGAGCGTCGCGCTGTAATATTTCCGCAGGCAGACAAAATTCATATTATCGTAATAAAGGATAATTCCCGCGCTGTGCTGGCAGACCTCTGGCCGGAATTCCATCTTCGCCGTCATTTGAAAATGAAGCCCGGTAAGCTTCCGTGCCAGCAGGCTTACACGGTTGAGCGATGTGAGAGACTCCTGTCCCCGTATCCTAAGCCACCCCGGCCTTGCCTTAAGATCCGTAAAGGATGACGGCAGGATGCGCGGCGCATAATATTCCTTTCCGAGGACTTCCGAATCAAAATCATCACGATCCGGTATCCCAGGCAGCAGACAGTCCGGAAGGTCCGGCTCCGGCACTTCTTCCAGTGCCAGATTTCCTCCGCCGGCCATCCGAAGCCACCCGTCTTTCGTCCATTTCATCTTCTCAATGGCGGTTTCCCGACCGAGTGTGCACCGGAGTTCCGGAACGAAAGGCCGGGATGTAAGATGCACAAGATAAACCTCGCCTTTCGGCGTCTCAACATAACTGCCGTGCCCGGATTTCTGGAGGCGTGACGCCGGATTGTAGTATTTCGGCTTCAGATGATCCGGATCCGCGCGCTCATTGGGATTTCCCGGCGCGCTGGTCACAATCGGGTTCATCGGATCGCCTTCGTACGGCCCCCAGATATTCTTTGCCCTCGCCATCGTCACGCAGTGGTTATAACCCGTGCCGCCTTCGGCGCACATCAGATAGTAATACTCTCCGCGTTTTGTCAAATGAGGCCCCTCGATGCAGCCGCGGTCTGTCCCGCCTCTCCAGATGGTCTTCGGATAGCCGATGAGTTTTCCGGCTTTCGGATCGTATTCCGCCATGCAGATGCTTCCCGGCTTTTCATAGCCGTCACGCGTCTCCCATTCAAGAGATACAAGATATTTCCGTCCGTCTTCTTCATGATAGAGCGAAGCATCGAAGCCGGCCGAATGCAGATAAACCGGCCGGCTCCAGGGACCGCGGATGTCCTTTGCCGTAATGACGAAATTGTCAATGTCGAAATAGCGCGCATTCATCGAATTCATCACACCGTACACGACATAGAAAAGATCTTCATTTTCAACATAGGTAAGGCACGGCGCCCAGATTCCTTTGGCCGACGGAAGCTTCCGAAGGTCGACATCCGACCCTTCTGCCAGGATATGCGTATAAAGCTCCCAGTGGTTTAAATCCTTTGAATGGTATACCGGGAGACCCGGCATCCATTCAAAGGAAGAAACAGCAATATAATAATCGTCATCTTTCCGCACAATACACGGATCGGGATTAAACCCCGGGAGAATAGGATTCTTAATCATTTTTATGCTTTCCTGCTGCAAGATCCGCCACTATTTTATCATAATATTTGTCCAGATCGAAGAAAATGATGCAGATAACGGCTATTGCCATTGTGATGGCCGGTATCCAGATGAAAGACCAGTTAATCGAGGCAATGGAAGCCGCTGTCTGGGAAGAAATATCAGGCTTTTTCAGCGGGAAACCACCCGAAGTCGACGCAGCGGCCGAGATCCCAGCTGTCCCAGCCCACCCAGCCGGGAACATTGACCGTATCCGTAAGCAGCTTGTAATTCCAGTAGAAATATCCGGCGCCTTTATTCCAGGCTTTCAGCTGTTCTTCCGCAAGCGTACGGTAAATCTTCTTCTTTTCTTCCTGTGTAAAAGCTTCGCTGCTTGAACCCTCTTCTCCGTTCAGGACGGTACGCCCGCCTTTGGTATCCGTTCCGACCGCCAGCGAGTTGAAAAGACACCATTCCCCGCAGATGACCGGAAAATATTCCGACATTTCTTTTATTTCCTTAATATAATGGCTGCGTATGAATTCCAGATAGCCTTCAACATTCTGCCCGCATCCCTCAAGCTCCGCCATCATCAGGTACTGATGCGTATCGAGGACAACGCCTTTATATTTTTCATCCTGCATGAAATCCTTCCAGGCCGTTATCCTGAAGCCATCATGGAAGACAACATACTTTTCTTCCGGCATATGCTTCCTGATCCGTTCATAGGCATCCGTGTAGAATTTCCGAAGAAATGTCTGCGGAATGTCCCTGCTGCCTTCCGCCATCTTTTTATCCCGCGCAGGGTAGCGCTCTGCGACATTCATTTTCTCAAGAAGGTCATCCATGGCCGGCTCATTCAGGAGTTCAATTCCCCAAAGGCCGGGACGCATTCCGTAACGCTCCGCCAGGCGCTCCAGCACCGTAAGGACAAATTCAACCTCCTCCGGCTCCTGCGCCCATTTGCAGACGCCGCTGATTCCTCCGTTGTCAAAACCGTTCTGGCCGTCCGGAACCGTATGCAGATCGATCAGGATTTTAAGCCCGTACTTTTCCGCCCAGTTAAAAGCCTTGTCCAGCTCTGCGATGCAGCCGATGAACGGCTTCCGATCGCCGAAAATGAAGTACGGTACCGGGATTCTCACCGCATTCATACCCATCGCTTTGATCCTTGTAAAATCCCGCTCGGAAATGTATTCCGCACGGTGGACTTTAACCCTCGCTTCATACACTTCCGGTTTTAAATCCTGCGCCAGCCAGTATTCATCATCCGCCTTCGTTCCGTCAAACAGCTCCGGGCTCATCCATTTTTCAAGGACAAGCCAGTTTCCGAGATTCACGCCCTTTACTTTCATAATGCCTTTTGCCTCCATAGTTCCTTTTGCCTCCATAGTTCCTTTTGCCACCATAGTGTCTCCGATCTGTTTTTTTCTGCAGCCTGCAGCTTTTCCATATTTTTTGCGACCGTTCATGTTTTACTTTTCGTCTGTCCGTCATTGCATATCTGTATAACCGTTCTTATATCCTCAGTCTGTTATCTTGTTTCTATTGCTTCTTCTTTATGAGTCCAGTTTATCCGGTTTATGCCGTTCAAAATATCACATCTCTTTTATTTATGTCATACTTCTTAGTGAAATGTTATAATAAGATGATGCAAACGTCAAAAGTCCAGAAAGTTTCCTGCCTGCAGGAAAAA
>DCDB01000197.1 GCA_002316215.1 Lachnospiraceae bacterium UBA1066
CGGTAATCTCACAGTCAGCGGCAGCGGAAAGCTGATTTCCCGTTCCGAAAATGCAGAGATTACGAAGCGTATCCTCCCGAACGGCAGCCGGGATATATACAGTGTCACCTCCTGCGGAATTAAATGCTGCGGCACACTTACCGTAACCGGAGCCGCAGTCGATACGGAAGCTGCCGGTGTGGATTCGATTATGGAAATCCAGGATGCCGGAGACGGGAGCGGAAAACAGACTGTTGTCGAAGATCTTACGACGGAGTCCGGCAGTGCCGGAATTATCGCTGAAGACTTTATTGAAAATCCGGGACAAAACGTGAGCCCGGATGTCACGGCAAAGGCAGCCGGACCTTTCCGGACACTTTCGGCGGGTTTCCTTCTTGCCAACACCGGAGAGATTGCAGGCGGAACGCTTACAGCGTACGGTGCAAATACGGAAAACAGCAAAGATACCGCCTCCGAATCGTACGGCCTTTTAAGCTCCGGAAAACTCTTCCTTTACGGCGGCAGGATTTCGGTTAAAGGCAGCACCAAAGCCATTTATGTCGCAGATCTGATCGAAACAGAAGGGCTGGTCCGGGTCAAAGCCGCTGAGACCTATGACGGAACACTCGCGGAGGTAACTTTCGACCCCAATGAAAGATCGACTATTTATGCAAATGGAAACCCGGCCCGCTATGCCGAACTTACGTGGCTTAAAAATTCATACATCAGCATCGCCGGAAACACGAATGACGACATGACGTTCCCGTACTATACAGAAAATGCTGCCAAGAACTACACGCTCACCGGCACCGGCTGGAGCGGAACCGTTACCGTGAGCGTAAAGCTTACGGACAGTACTAAGGAATACGCTGAAAAAACGGTGGATCTCACACCTGCATCCGACGGAACGGTCCGCGGAGAGGTTTCATTTGATATGGCCGGAATGGATCCCGGCTCCTACGAATTGGATATTACCGCAAGAAGCACGGATGGCGGCAGCTCTTCCCAGTCCATGCAGGTCATTATCCAAAACCCAAAAACCGCGCGCCTCATCGAAGGCGGCATTTACATCCTGCATCTGTCCGCAAAGCCTTCGATGGTTCTCGACATCAGCGGCGCTTCCAGAAACAACCGCTCCGCTCTTCAGCTTTGGGAGGCAAACAATACCTCTGCACAGAAATTTATCGCGAACCTGCAAAATGACGGCCGTGTACGCCTGATTCCCTATTGCTCCGGCCGTGCACTTGACGCTGCGGGAGGCATAGCCGAAAACGGCACAAGGATCCAGCAGTACACAGTAAACCAGACAGCGGCTCAGGCGTGGTATCCGAAGTATAACGACGACGGAACCCTGACGCTGATTTCCGATCTGACAAAAGACGGCCGGCATACGCTTGCGCTTGATGCCGTAAACGGCGAAACGAGCCGAGGCACGCGAATCCAGCTTTACACATCGAACGATACGAATGCACAGAAATATATAGCCGAACTTGTCGGACAGATGCCTTTTGCATCCGGAGAATACAACATCATAAGCACACTTGATCCGACTAAAGTACTGGATATTTCCGGCGGCTCGCGGCTGAACGGTGCCAACATCCAGCTCTGGAGGCGAAACCGCACAGCGGCGCAGCGTTTCCGCCTGCAGTACGGACCGAACGGAACCTACAGGATTGAGAGTCCCTTCGGTACAGCCCTGGATGTCCAGGGTGCCGGAAGGGAAGTCGGAACGAATATCCAGTCCTATGAAGTAAACTACACCGATGCGCAGAACTGGAGAATCATCTCCGACCAGTACGGCGGCATTTCACTTCAGTCCGCCTGCAACGGCCAGTATCTTGATCTTGCCGCCGCCAATACAGCACGCGGAACGAACATCCAGTGCTACACAGGCAACGGTTCCGGCGCCCAGCGCTGGCGTCTGGCCGCCGCCGCATAATACTCCTGGGGACTGTCCCCAATTATAAATGATACCGGGCAGGTAATCTTTCAAAGGTTACCTGCTCTTTTTTGTGAAAAAGTTATCATGTCTTTTAAGAACAGTTTACCTGTTCCTCTTGACGCACGTGTTAACACGTGTTATCATTCATTTATGAGGTTCTGCCAATGAAAACCCAGGAACTGATTAAAGAATTAAAAAAAGCTAAATGTCAACTCATACGAAACGGAAGCCGACATGATATATGGTACAGCGAAATAACAGGAAAACAGTTTTCTGTCCCAAGACATAAAGCAGAAATCCCTGTAGGTACGGCAAATAACATTCTGAAAGATGCGGGACTAAAATAAACTCAAGCAGAATAATTTGTAAACAGGCAAAATTCAGGAGGTAAAAATTATGTCAAAATATGTATATCCGGCAATCTTCACCCCGGAAGAAAATGAAGTATATTCTATCAGGTTTCCTGACGTTGAAGGATGCTATACCTGCGGAGATAATCTTGCAGACGGAATAGAAATGGCCGAAGATGCTCTCGCTCTTGTTATATACGGCTTAGAAAAAGACGGGAAACAGATCCCTGAAGCTACTCCCCTGGATGATATTCATTTAAATAAAGGTGAATTTATTAGTTATATTGCATGCGATACAATGGAGTACAGAAAAATGTATAACAATAAGGCAATAAAAAAGACTCTCACCATTCCGGAATGGCTGAATGAAGCAGCGGCGGCGAAAAATATTAATTTTTCTCAGGTACTGCAGGATGCTTTAAAGGAAAAATTGAACGTCGGATAATTCGGACATAAAAAATCCCCAGGAATCCTTTATTCAAGGCATTCCCGGGGATTTTCATTTTTTACGGATCAGAACTTTCCAGCCTTAGCGGCTTCCTCGACGGCGACTGCGACAGCGACTGTAGCGCCGACCATCGGGTTGTTGCCCATTCCGATCAGACCCATCATTTCGACGTGAGCCGGAACAGAAGAAGAACCTGCGAACTGAGCATCCGAATGCATACGGCCCATGGTATCGGTCATGCCGTAAGAAGCCGGTCCTGCTGCCATGTTATCCGGATGAAGCGTACGGCCTGTGCCGCCGCCGGATGCAACTGAGAAATATTTCTTTCCGGCTTCAAGGCGCTCTTTCTTGTAAGTGCCTGCTACCGGATGCTGAAATCTGGTCGGGTTCGTGGAGTTTCCGGTGATGGAAACATCAACATTTTCCTTCCACATAATGGCAACGCCTTCGGTTACGTCATTTGCGCCGTAGCAGTTGACCTTGGCACGAACGCCGTCCGAATAAGCTTTGCGATAAACTTCTTTTACTTCGCCGGTCTTGTAATCCATCTGTGTCTCGACGAAAGTAAAGCCGTTGATACGGGAAATGACTTTCGCCGCATCTTTGCCGAGGCCGTTCAGAATAACGCGAAGAGGCTTCGTGCGGACCATATTTGCCTTAGAAGCAATACCGATAGCGCCTTCAGCGGCTGCAAAGGATTCGTGACCTGCAAGGAAGCAGAAGCATTCGGTATCCTCTTCAAGAAGCATCTTGCCGAGGTTGCCATGGCCGAGACCGACTTTTCTGTGGTCAGCAACAGAGCCCTGAATGCAGAAAGACTGAAGTCCTTCGCCGATAGCAGCTGCAGCTTCGGAAGCCTTGCGGCAGCCCTTCTTGATGGCAATGGCTGCGCCTACGGTGTAAGCCCATTTTGCATTTTCAAAGCAAATCGGCTGAATCTTTTCGACCATATGATAAGCATCGACACCTGCATCATCGCAGATCTTCTTTGCTTCTTCGATGGAAGAAATTCCATAGCTGTTTAAAACTCCTGTGATCTTATCTACACGTCTTTCATAAGATTCAAATAATGCCATTGTAATTTCCTCCTCTCTCAATCTTTTCTCGGGTCGATCAGTTTCACCGCATCAGCAACGCGTCCGTACTGTCCGCTTGCCTTTTCGATGGCTGTCTTAGGATCGTCACCGGCTTTGATGAAGTCCATCATCTTGCCGAAGTTCACATATTTATAACCAATAATTTCATTGTCCGCATCGAGGGCGATATCTGTGACATAGCCTTCAGCCATTTCCATGTAACGCGGGCCTTTTGCAAGCGTGCCGTACATCGTGCCGACCTGGGAACGAAGTCCCTTGCCGAGGTCTTCAAGTCCTGCGCCGATGGAAAGTCCGTCGTCCGAGAATGCACTCTGTGAACGTCCGTAAGCGATCTGAAGGAAGAGCTCGCGCATAGCCGTGTTGATGGCATCACAGACAAGGTCTGTATTAAGCGCTTCGAGCGGCGTAAGGCCCGGAAGGATTTCAGCTGCCATAGCAGCCGAATGCGTCATACCGGAGCAGCCGATTGTCTCGACCAGAGCCTCCTGGATGATGCCGTCTTTGATGTTAAGTGTCAGCTTGCAGGCTCCCTGCTGCGGAGCGCACCAGCCGATGCCGTGCGTAAAGCCTTTGATGTCTTTAATTTCTTTGGACTGGATCCACTGCCCTTCTTCGGGTATCGGAGCCGCACCATGATGCACGCCCTGAGCAACCGGGCACATTGATTCGACTTTCTTTGTGTAGATCATTGCAAATCTCCTTTCTGGATGATTTTTGACTTCTACAAGTATAGCACAATCACATTTTACTTGAAATATGTTTTCTGAAAATTCCGTGTAAAACACGGATACTCTGACTTTTCTGCCCGCTTTCTGCATTCAGAGTCCGATGCTGTTACCTCTGATGTACATTTTCCTGCATGCAGGTCACGACACTGTTACTTCTAATCTCCTTCTTCCTGCATGCAAAGTCCGACACTGTTACCTCTGATGTCCGGCTTTCGGGCTGCAAAGTCCGGTACTTTTGCCTTAGCTGTACGGCCTTCGGATAAAGAAATTCCAAAAGTTACAATACCGGCTGCGGTCAGTCTGACGGCAGCGCCGCTTTTTCATTCCGTTTAAAAATGAAACGCCTCCGGATAATTTTCACACCCATGATGATTGTAATGCACTCTGTCATGGCTATGAGCGCGTATGCACCCGACGAATAAAAATAAAATGCGTCATCCACCGGATTTGTTGTGATAAAGGATATGAAAAGAACTGCTATGTAAATCTCAAGGAATGCTGTCATAAGCATGCCGGTCGAAATAAACCAGGATGGCAGCACAAATTCTACCGAGCTCCTCTTTTTGAACAGAATCAAAAAAGCTTCAATGGTCAGGAGGATATACCCGACCGCCATCAAAGGCGCCAGTAAATAAGCAATTGTCCGAAAACTTTGAACGATCCTGTTGGAAGTGTTCATCACCTGGTTTTCTGTTTTTGTAACGGACTCAGAAACGGATCCAAGGTTAATATGCAGAACGGTTTGCCAGGCTGCAGCCTGTGCATCGGAAGCATCGATATTTTTTGACTCCATCTGGCATTCCATATAGTGAAGGACAATATTCTTTGACACTATTAAAGAAAATGTAAAATTCTTCTTGAGATCATCCGTTGTAACCGGTTTTACCAGCGGCGACACATAGAAACCTTTTCTGGCAACCAGTTTACCGTTCTTGTAGGCTTCTGTCAGTTCCGATTTAATTTTTTTAAACAATGCCTCCGTTGTAACGGCGTCTTTATAATAACCATCCTCTGCCGCCGCAGTCCGGATTGCCCAGGACGGGAAATCACCGCGCGCCTCTCCCGTTTCATCCTCAACCTGGTCCCACACATCATCAAGATGGTTCAGGCTGTCCAGCGTAGGACTTGCCGCATAGGCCAGCTGAAGTGAACGACGGCTTATCCATACAGTGTCCTGATTTGTCTCGCCGTCATCAATTTTATTTAAAAGTCCCATGACATCGGTAAAACTGGAGTGGTTCCTGTCATTTGTCGTAAAAATTCCGTAATTAACCAGATTGATTTCTGAATACAGCATTTTCACCGCATAAAGGCAGACAAAAGGCAGAACCGCCAGGAGTATTCTTTTCCATGAAAAAGTTTTTTTAAGAATACTAAAAATCAGACCCAGGATTGTAATTACAGCGACGTAAGGCAGCAGCCAGACCGAATCTTCCCGTAAATACCAGAACCAGCAGAAAGAAAGACAGCCAAGAACCGTCCAGGGAATCGTCGCTTTTACTTTTCTGTCCATCCGCAGATAAATTGCCGTAAAACAGGAAACCACCAGAATAACAGCCCAGGGCAGCACGGCATTCCGGTAAATTCTCATGCTGATTGAAACGGCAAATCCAACAGGATTATAAAGTAAAAATAAATAGAAAAGCCACTGGACATACCTGTTCAATTTCAGCGGACGGATTGCCATAACAAAAATCAGGCACGAAAAAACTATAAGCAGACAAAAGGCAAACGGATAAGGAATATTAAGCAGAGAAAAAAGAGCGAGAAAGAAAGGATAAGAGAGTCCTTTTGACAAAATCGCCGGACTGTAATCTCCAAGCCATTGCGTTGAAAAGCCGCTTAAAATCCATTGTTTAAGCGCCATGGCATTATTTACCATAAGGGCATCATCATAATAAGCATTCGCAACAATACGCCATGAAGCATAATACATAAGATAAAATCTGTAAACGGTAAGGAGCAGTACGGGAACAAGTAACAGATCCTTAAAACCCCACCCACCCTTTTTTTTCATTTCAACCGGCTTTTCTCTATTCATACTTCCCCCAAATTACCTGTCTTAATCTACGGTATCATTATACTATAACTTTTTAGTTTTAAAAAATGAATTCTGTCTTCCGGCATAATTTCCGTACGAACCATTGCTGAGCAAAAGGCTCCCTCTGCCAAAGCAGAAAAAGAGCCTTTTTGATTTATACTAAAGTTTCTGAAACCTTTATAACGAATCTCTCTGAAACTGTCCAAAGTTTTCGGAATATCCTTCAGGGCATGTCGTCCGTACGAGTCTGATATCAGGAATTCCCCTTCTTTTCGCCCGCCGGCTCTTTATAGATAACAAGTTTGCGGATAAAGAAATTCCAGAAGAATACAAGGCCTGTAGCGATCATCTTGGCGACCATATTCTGGGTTGCGTTCGCATTTTTGAAAATGAAACTCAGGAACACCCACATGATCAGTTCGTTCAGCAGAAGCCCGATCACCGATGCGCCGTAAATTGAAGCCAGCTCTTTGACAATGCCCCTGTGTTCTGCATGCCGGAAGGTCAGCAGCCGTCCGGCCAGCCAGTTGGCAAAAGTCGAAATGATAAAGGCCAGTGCCACGGACACATAGGTATTAATATACATCACATTCGCAAAGAGATAAAAGAAAATCCACTCCACGATGGTCGCAATAACGCCGACGATCAGATAAGAACCGAACTGCATTATAAACTTCTTATCAATAGTCATACTGCCGATTTTCATATTTTATGCCTTATCCTTATTTTCTTCCGCCGCCGCTTCCTTTTCTGCGGTTTCTTTTGCTGCGGTTTCTTCCTGCTTTAATTCCGCACTCTCACCGGATTTTGATTCATGGTACTCTTTCTCGGTATTGACATTCCAGATGTTCGTCTTGTCCTCTTTGCCTGACAGGATGTTATCAACCGTCTGGAAAGCGGTTTCCATAGAATGATCCATGTTGTTGTAGCGGTGCTGCCCGTTGCGTCCGACACAGTAAAGATTACTGTAGCCGTTCAGATATGCAATAAGCTCGTCGATCTGCGCATAGGTATCAAAATATGCCGGATAAGCCTTCTTGACCTGCTCCCTGTGATAGTCGAGGACATCGTGGTAGTCCGAAAGGACGCCCATCTTAAGAAGTTCCTTTGTTCCGAACTTCGCCCATTCCTTCTCGCTCATATTCCAGTACTCGTCGCCCTCCGTGCAAAAATATTCGAGGCCGATCCAGACATATTCCTCAGGATTTTCAACAAGATACGGCGACCAGTTATTGAAGATCTGGATGCGTCCGAGCTTGACGCCGACATCCTGAACATAGATCCAGTTATCCGGGACAATATTATTCAGCGTCCGGATTTTCGTTTCATTTTTCAGGTTCAGCTTCTTTACAAGAAGACCGACTGTAACGAAATCACGGTAAGGAAGCCCCGCGGCGATATCGGCGATATTCTGAGGCACATCTTCCATCGCTGCAGCAAGATCTTTCAGAGGCATCGAGGAAATGAAGATATCCGCCGGCACCGTGACGTCTTTTCCTGAAGCATCCCGGTAAGTCACACTGTCGATTTTTCCTGCCTTGTTATGGACGCCGGTAACAAGCGCATTCTTGATAAGATGCCCGCCTTCGGATTCAAAATCCGCGGCAGCCATTTCCCAGAGTTCGCCCGGTCCGTATTTCGGATAAGCGAATTCCTCGATCAGCGAAGTCTCAACCTCTTTGCTGTCACGCTTTTTACCGGGATTCATTTTGCTGAAAATATCCTTCATGATGGCGGAAATGGAAAGGCCCTTTACGCGCTGCGAACCCCAGTCGGCGGAAATTTCCCGCGGATGGCGGCCCCAAAGCTTTTCAGTATAGCCTTCAAAGAACATGGAGTAGAGCTTCTTACCGAAGCGGTTGATATAGAAATTTTCAAGAGAGTCCTCGGGAAGCTTATGGACACAGGAACCGAGATAGGAAAAGCCTGCACTCATCGTTGTTCCAAAACCCATATTTTTTATGGTATTGGCATTCATTTTGACCGGATAGTCAAAAAATTTCTTCTTATAATAAATCCGGGACACGCGGTTCCTGGTCAGCATGACGCGGTCTTCCTTCTCGGGATCCGGTCCGCCTTCTTTTAGAGGCACAGTACGGTCAAGCTTCTTATAATCGTAAGCCGGAGCACCCTGCATTGGCATCATTTCCTGCCACCAGTTAGTGACACGTTCGTCCTTCGAGAAGAAACGATGTCCTCCGATATCCATGCGGTTACCCTTATATTTAACAGTCCTTGAAATGCCGCCGATGGAATCGCTGCCTTCAAGAATCGTCACATCGCAGTCTTTGGAATTCTTAAGAAGTTCATACCCTGCCGTAATACCGGCCGGCCCTGCACCGATGATAATGACTTTTTTCATCTGATTATCTATCCTTTCTGTATTGATTAAGAAGCCTGAACTTTGGCACAGATAACACAATAGCCGTTTTTTTATCTATTGTCAAAGAATATCAGTTTTTTTCACATTTATTTTATGATAAAATAGAAGAAACCATGAAGCTGTACCGTCTGCAGCCTTTTTTTGTATGCCGGATATACATTAACGGAGGATAAATGATCCCTTCCATACCCCAAAAAATAAAGCTGCTGGATGCCAACATCCTGAAGATTATCGCCGTCGTGACGATGCTGATTGATCATACCGCATTAGCCATTCTCATGAACCGGATTCTGCTGCCGGCGGCTCCCATCAGCCGCGGCACCGGCCTTTACCGTCTTTATATGCTTTATAAAGTCTTAAGAGGTGTCGGACGAACCGCTTTCCCGATTTTCTGTTTCATGCTCGCAGAAGGCTTTTACCATACAAAAGACCGGCAGAAATACGCGCTGCGCCTGCTGATTGCAGCTATTGTCTCTGAAGTCCCGTTTGATCTTGCTTTCTACGATACCCCGATGTACACAGGTTATCAGAACGTATGCTTTACGCTGCTGCTCGGTTTTCTTCTCCTATGGGAATGGGAATATTTCAAAAATAAATGGTACATACAGGTCGTACTGGGGCTTTTGCTCGGCTTTACCGCATGGTTCTTTAAAACCGACTACTCCTGGCACGGAGTCCTTCTGATTTTCATTTTTTACCTGCTGCATGACTTCCGCATTCCTCAGCTCATCTGCGGCGCCATTTCCATGCTCTGGGAATGGCCTTCCGTCTTTTCATTTATCCTGTTGCTTTTTTACAACGGAAAGAAGGGTCATCAGTTGAAATATTTCTTCTATATCTTTTATCCGGCGCACTTATTCCTCCTCTGGATTCTTTACGTCTGCCTCTAAAACTTTCCTCAGAGCGACCGGTTTTCGAACCTCCTGAAAGAGTAAATAAACGGTCCGTAAAAAAACGAACGCAAGAAATTCCAGAAACAGGAACTTCGTCCTATAGCCGCTGGCATAGATCGAAGCCGAAAAAGGAACAATCATCGCTGTACAGAAACCGCCGAAAAAGAAAACCGGTGCAACAGGATCCTTTCCTTTAACTCCTGTAAAATAGAGAAGATAGCCCAGAATCCCAAAAGTACAGAAAGCGATGACGGTCATCACAGATTCCATCTGCGGAAAAACGAATTGAGTCGAATCCACCTGAATAAAAGTAAACAAATTTCTCAGGATATCATTCTCATTTCCGGAGACCGTCCTGTTCAGGCACCAGTTGTTAAGAAGTTCCAGACTGTAATAAAAGAGTGTCCATGCCGACATAATCTTCAGTGATACTGCCGTTTTTCTGTTTCTTAAAATGATATAGACTGCAAGCGCGATAAAAAATAAAATATAAATTCCCTCGTTCGCAGCATTCAGTGAAAATGAAATTCCCCAAAGAGCCTTATCATACAAAGAAAAGGTACTAAAGGCCGGAAAATGCATGACAGTTTCTATATAGTTGCGGGTCTTATTTCCGGGAATGCAGATAAAGAAAAGGGATAAGGAGACGATAAAAACATTAAGCAGCAGGCAGGCAATTTTGAAACGGTGCCGTATAATAAACTGATACAGCGTAAACAGCGTTGCCGCTGTCATCATAAATAAGGATATCTGTTCAAAACCACTGGAATACAGGCATCCGATAAAGGCAAAAACATAATCGCTTTTCTTAATTTTCCTGTCCTGGAGCTGGCGGATAAACGGGTACAGGGCAGCCAGCGTACCGACGATTCCCCATGAATAAAGCACCAGGGCACTTTTCCAGAAAAGCGGTTCTTTGATGATATCCGCCGGAATTATTAAAAATAAAAAAGCTCCGACAGCCGGCGGCATCCAGCAGAGACGATTCCATCTTTTGGATGCCAGGGTTTTTCCGACCATATAGACAAGAAGAAACTGCATCACGGAATTTGCAATCACAAATACAAAATTCGGCAGGGAAAGAAGGAAGATCATAATCCCATGAGGTATAATCCTGCCGCTCCACGTCGTACCGTAGTAGATCGCCCAGTTCAGGAATCCGTTGTGCTTTTCAAAGCTTCCGGTATAGTCAAAATCGTCCATATAATTTTGAAGCGTAGTATTCAGTATCAAAATAGCTGCCGCAAGTATCAGGAAACCCCTGCGTTTTTTAAAAAAAGATGAAATATTCTTTAGGTTCATGACAGTACAAGATCTCCGACATTATACAGATTCTGATTCTCTTTCAAAGGCCCGGAGGCTACAAAAAGTCCATTAGCTTCAGCCATATCCAGATATTTTTTTTCGATCATCACACGAAAACCGCAATATAAATAATCAACACCGTCCGCCAGCGTTTTAGTAACATCGTCCCGATTCTCGAGCCGGGTCGGCAGCTCATAGACATACTCGCCATCCGAGCAGGCAACATGAAAATCGTTAAGAACCTTCCCTTTATCTACAAACCAACCGGTCAGATATGTTACATCTCCTTCGTCCGATCTGCTTTCGATTTTAAAGCACACATTTTCACTGTCTGACTGCTGAAATTCCGACGCTTCCTTTGCCGTCGTTTTTGTCCTCATTCTGTTATCTTTTACAAACAGAGCAGAGATTCCCACCGCAAGGAGCGCAATAAAAAGTATGGAACAGATATTAATTCTTTTCACTCTTTTTTACCCGCTCTCCGGTATTCTTAACGATTGTGTCTGAAGGAATAATGCCGCGGACACAGGACGTCGGATAGATCATAGAATGCTTCCCCACAATAGTGCCCGGATTCAGGACCGCATTGCATCCGACTTCCACCCAGTCGCCAAGAATCGCGCCGATCTTACGGCGCCCGGTTTCATACGATTTTTCATTTCCTTTGACAATAATATTCGTACGGTCTGCCTTGATGTTGGACGTGATCGAACCGGCTCCCATATGCGCATGGAATCCAAGAATCGAATCACCGACGTAGTTGTAATGCGGGACTTCACAGTTATTGAAAATGATAACATTCTTCAGCTCGGCCGAATTCCCGACGACACAGTTATTTCCGACCAGCGCATCGCCGCGGATAAAGGCGCCCTGGCGGACTTCCGTATTTTCTCCGATAATGCAGGCTCCGTGGATATACGCGGAATCAAAAACCTTCGCAGAACGCGCGATCCAGATGTCTTCTTCTCTTTTTTCATAGAGTTCTTCGGGCAGAGCCGCCCCAAGCTTTAAGATAAGATCATGGATACCGGAAAGCGCTTCCCAGGGATATGTAAACTGTGAAAGATACTCCTTTGCCGCCGTTTCATCCAGTGAAAATAATTCTTTAATCGTTACCTGTTCTTCCTGTGCCATCGAATTGTCCCCCCTCGTTATTAGATTCCCAATTTTCTGATATTTCCGTGCTCCTGATATTATCATGTCAGTCCTGTCCCGGTTTTCTTGGTCACACCTGCACTGCCGCTCCTGCCTTCTTTGACCCGGTCCGCCCTTCTGCTGCCGGCTTCTTTGTACCGGATCCGCCCTTCTGCGCCGGCTTCTTTGTACCGGATCCGCCCTGCTGTTCCCGGCTCCTTTGCGGGACAGCGGCTGTCTTATAGTATACGGCTGCTGCGTCGTAAGCTTTCCTGAGCGTTGTTTTATTGTTGAGGTTCATCACGCCTGCTGTCCTGCGGGTAATGAAGCCTGTCAGTTTTTCCATATATTCTTCCGGAGAAATGGCGCCTTCCGCAACACCGGTAAGGCCCTTTTCCCAGCTGGCCGTAAGTTCCGGATTAAGCAGCGGACGGATCGAGGCCATGACAGTATCATAAACCATCTCGCCCAAAAGCTCCGGCGTAATCACCTGTGTCTTTTTATTAAGGCTCAGGTATTTAATATTGACCAGCTTTTTCAGGATTTCCGCACGCGTCGCTGAAGTACCGATGCCGGAGCCCTTAATCATTTCGCGCAGACTGTCGTCCTCGATGAGCTGCCCTGCATTTTCCATGGCAAGAATCATCGAGCCGGACGTATAGCGCTTCGGAGGCGATGTCTCGCCTTCTTTAACTTCCAGCTTCTGAACGGGAAGACTCATTCCCTTTCGAAGCTTTGAGAGGTCAATTTTCGGAGCTGCTTCGTCCCCGCCATGTTCGTTTCCTTCGCTATCAATTTCCGTTCCGCCGGCGCGCAGAGTTCCGGCATCGCCTCGTTCAGCTCCATTCCCACCGCGCACGTTCCCGTCCCCGCCGGAAAAAACCTTCATATAGCCGGGGGAGGTAAGAACGCGGAAATTGGAGAAAAAACTCTCTATACCGAGCTTTATTGTTACAGCTGTTTTATCAAATTCGGCAGGCGGATAAAAAATCGCAAGAAATCTGCGGACGATGGTCTGATAGACCCTGGCCGAAGTTTCCTTCAGCGACCTCAGGTTCTGAAGCCCGGCGCCCGTCGGGATGATGGCATAATGATCCGTAATAGCTTTGTCATCCGTATAGCGCGTTTTTCCGATTGTTTTCCAGGCTGACCCATTCAGGACTTCTTCTGCAAATGAAGCGCACGGCGCAAAATGTGTCAGTCCTTTAAGATTCCGGTCGATGACTTTTGCGACGGCCGTAGAAAGCACACGGGCATCCGTTCTGGGATAAGTCGTCAGTTTCTTTTCGTAAAGCTCCTGCGCAATGGCAAGTGTCTGGTCCGGAGATATCTTGTACATCCTTGAGCAATCGTTCTGCAGTTCCGCCAGATTATAAAGCAGCGGCGCATTTTTCTTTTCCTTACGCCGGCTGATCTCCGTCACGATGCCTTCATAGGGATCGGTTTTCTTAAGCTCCGCAATCAGAGCCTCCGCATCCGCGCGCTCTTTAAATCCGTTTTCTTTATAGAGCTTCGGAGAGCCCTGATAAGCACTGCCCTTCACGGCCTTCCATTCAGCTTCAATACCTCCGAAAGTGCCGAGCACCCTGTAAAACGGCGTTTTGACAAATGAACGGATTTCCCTCTCCCGCCGCACGACCATACCGAGCACGCACGTCATGACGCGGCCGACGGAAACCGCCGACCACTTGGTTTTTAAATAATTCGTAATTTCATTTCCGTACTTAAGAGTCAGAAGACGCGAGAAATTGATTCCCATGAGGTAATCTTCCTTAGCCCGGAGGAAAGCGGATTCGCTCAGGTTGTCATAGGCTGAAAGATCCTTCGCCTCCCGGATGCCGCGGCCGATTTCTTCTTCCGTGAAAGAATCGATCCAGACACGGCGGCGGTCTTTCTGCGCCACCTTTGGACCCGACATCATCTCGACAAGCCTGTAAATGTATTCTCCTTCGCGCCCGGAGTCGGTGCAGACATAAATTGTACCGATATCCTCCCGTTCAAGGAGACCGCTGACAATTTTGAACTGCTTGCTCACATCCGGGATGATCTCATATTTAAACACGGTGGGAATAAACGGAAGCGTATCAAGGCTCCATTTTTTATACCTGGCATCATACTTCTCCGGATAACTCATCGTAACCAGGTGCCCGACGCACCAGGTTACGACCGTATCCCCTGATTCAACATAGCCGTCATGCCGCTCTCCGTTTACCCCGAGAGCTTTGGCAAATTCCTGGGCAACCGACGGTTTTTCTGCAATAAAAAGCCTCTTCATTAAACCTCTTCATACAATATCTCTCCGCAGGATGTCTTATGTCCCCCGCGGAGAATAAAATTTTGCTGTCCGTTCTTTAATGCTGATATCAATGTTTTATGCTTATTTGCGTACAATATAGCCGAGTGCCTTCAGCATCTCTGCGCACTCAACGGCTCCGCCGGCAGCTCCGCGCAGCGTATTATGTGAAAGACCGACGAATTTCCAGTCAAAAATGTTATCTTTGCGGAGGCGTCCGATGGATACGCCCATGCCTTTTTCATAATCGACGTCCATGCTCACCTGCGGCCGGTTGTCGTCGGCAAGGTACTGTATGAAATGTTTCGGGGCGCTCGGAAGTTCAAGCTTCTGCGGTTCACCGCTGAAGTTTACAAGCCTGTCGATCAGTTCTTCCTTCGTGGGCTCCTTTGCAAAATCAATCGAAACCGCAGCCGTATGCCCGTTCAGCACAGGAACACGGATACACTGCGCAGAAATGACCGGGCTCTCAGCTTTAACGATGACGCCGTTTTCCACATGTCCGAAAACCTTTAGCGGCTCCTGCTCCGATTTTTCTTCCTCTCCGCTGATGTACGGAATGATATTTCCTTTCATTTCCGGCCAGTCTTTAAAGGTCTTTCCGGCGCCGGAGATTGCCTGATAAGTGCTGACGATAACCTGAGTCGGTTCGAATTCTTTCCATGCGGCAAGACACGGCGTATAGCTCTGGATCGAGCAGTTCGGCTTGACGGCGATAAAACCGCGCGTTGTCCCGAGTCTCTTCCTCTGGCTTTCAATAACTGCAAAATGCTCCGGATTTATTTCCGGGATGACCATGGGGACATCCTGCGTCCAGCGGTGTGCGCTGTTGTTCGAAACGACCGGCGTTTCCTTTCTGGCATAAGTTTCTTCGATGGCGCGGATTTCTTCTTTGGACATGTTCACTGCGGAAAATACAAAATCCACATCGGCCGTAATCCCGTCCGCATCGGCAATATTGCCGACAATCATATTCTTTACCGCCTCCGGCATCGGCGTATCCATTTTCCACTTGTCTCCGACCGCTTCCTCATAAGTCTTTCCGGCGCTCCGTTCGCTCGCCGCAAGACGTACGATCTCGAACCAGGGATGATCTGTAAGAAGCGTTACGAAACGCTGTCCCACCATGCCGGTTGCTCCCAGAATCCCCACTCTCAATTTCTCACTCATAATCTTCCTCCTCGTATTCTGCTAACTGACTATTAATGAATCTGCTCAGTCTTCTGTGCAATCTCTTGCTCTGACTTCGCTCTAAATTCTTTATCTAATCTTTTACACGATCATCTCTTTTTGTCTGTCTGAGCTTTTACTCTGCCTTGGCTTTTACTCTGCCTTAACTTTTACCCTGCCTTGGCTTTTACTCTGCCTTAGCTTTTACCCTGCCTTGGCTTTTACTCTGCCTTGGCTTTTACTCTGCCTTAGCTTTTACTCTGCCTTAGCTTTTACTCTGCCTTAACTTTTACCCTGCCTTGGCTTTTACTCTTTTTTCCGACTTTATCTTCCGCCCTAAAGCTTCATCCTGTCTGCAAGGGCTTTCGCCGTTTCCTTTGCGGTCTTCAGATACCCGGCGCTGAGCTTCAGCTCATCTTCCATACCGCCCGGCGCACCCTTCGTTTTCCGGCGTTCCACACAGGTCTTAAGTGAAATCGCGTCGTAAATATCATTTTCAAATAAGTTGCTTTCCTTTTTCCACGCCTCAAGAGGCAATTCGTCGAGCTGGACGCCGCGTCCGATGGCCGTCAGCACCAGTTTCCCGATAACCGTATGCGCATCGCGGAACGGCATCCCCTTCCGCACAAGATAGTCCGCCGCATCCGTTGCATTCATATAGCCCTGCTTTGCGCTGGTCTCCATGCGCTCTTTATTGAATTTACTCGTTGAAAGCATTCCGTTCATAAGATGGATGCAGCCCTTCGCTGTATCAATCGCATCGAAGGTCATTTCCTTATCTTCCTGCATATCCTTGTCATAGGCAAGCGGAATTCCTTTCATTACCGTAAGCAGGGAAATGAGAGCCCCATAGACTCTTCCTGTCTTTCCCCTGATCAGTTCGGCAATGTCTGGATTTTTCTTCTGCGGCATAATACTGCTGCCGGTCGAATATGTATCATCTATTTCAATAAAGCGGTATTCATTTGAATTCCATATAATGATTTCCTCGGACAGACGCGAAAGATGCATCATCGTGACTGAAAGCGCAGAAAGGAATTCAATAACATAATCCCGGTCGGAAACGCCGTCCATTGAGTTGTCACAGGCCTTATCGAAACCGAGTATTTTCGCCACATAATCCCGGTCGAGCGGATACGTTGTTCCGGCCAGTGCACCGCTTCCCAGCGGACAGACGTTCATGCGCTCGCGTATAGAGTACAGTTTCCTGTGGTCGCGCTTGAACATTTCAAAATAAGCCCCTAAATGATGTGCAAGCGTCACCGGCTGGGCCTTCTGCATATGCGTAAAACCCGGCATGTAAGTATGCTCATGCTCCCCCATCAGACGGTAAAGCGTCTCCAAAAGCCCTAAAAGAAGAAGGGCTGTCTCATCAATTTCATCCCGGATAAAAAGCCTCATATCGAGCGCCACCTGATCGTTCCGGCTGCGGCCTGTATGCAGCTTCTTCCCCGTATTCCCGATCCGCGCCGTAAGATTGGCTTCGACAAAACTGTGGATATCCTCATAGGTATCCGTAATTTTGATATTCCCGGTTGCAACGTCACGGGCAATCTCCGAAAGACCGTCGAGAATCCGGTCACGCTCTTCTTCCGTAATTATTCCTTGTTTGGCCAGCATGCGCACATGCGCCATACTGCCTTTGACATCCTGCACAAAAAACTTCTGATCAAAGCCAATCGACTGATTGAAGTTAAAAACCAGCTGATCCGTTTCCTTCGTGAATCTTCCGCCCCATAACTGTGCCATCTGTAATTTCCTTTTCTTGATTTGATATGCTGCTTTTGTTCTTGATTTACCTTAATCTATATTTTTAGTTTCTGCTTTTAGTTACTGCTTTTGTTTCTGCTTTAATTTTTACTCCTGCACGGCCATTGTTCCTGTCCCTGCCGTGCGGATTTCTGCAGTTCCTACAGATTTGTATCCTGCTGCTTACGCGATAGTTTAACACAATCCCTTCTTTTTGAAAAGACACACCCGCAGTAATTCTGCCTGTAGAGGTGATGCTCAGCCGACAACTCAATCGA
>DCDB01000076.1 GCA_002316215.1 Lachnospiraceae bacterium UBA1066
CTTAAGGTGCGTGCATTGAAAATGCAGGAATACGAAGCTCAAAAAAAAAGCCAGAACAAATAATGAAACCGATATTCCGCCACAATTTTGAAGCTGAGGCGGAAACGATCAGGAAGAACAGCAAAAGAAAATAACCTTACATAAAACAGGACTCCGGCATTTCCCCGGAGTCCTGTTCTATGTCTTTTGTTTCTGATTAAGTTTCTTTTGTCTGATTATCCTTCTGCTTTTTTTGCGTTTACCTGTCTTACTTTATCCACGTTATCCTGCCCTGTCCGTAAGGCTCTGCATAATCTGCAGGAATTTCGCCCTGCAGCTGAACTTTGACGTAGTTGATAAGTGCCGTTACATCAAGCGGTCCTTCATTTACCAGTACTTTGCAGCCTTTGAACATCGTGTAGCCGTCTCCGCTATTGATCAGAGTGTAGTTCGTGCCTCCGACCGTATAAGTTTTACTGAGATCTATGGGTTCATTTCCAATCATAATATCCGAAACCCTGTACTCTCCGGATACGCCCGTAAACATCCCGCTGCTGTCTTTGGTCACAGTAGACGGTATTGTCGTATTGACGGTATAGGTGATTCCCGAACCGTGAAGGAATCCCCCGAACTCATTCGGCCATGCAGATACACTCCATTCAAGAGCGTCCTTGATCTGCTGTCCGGTCACCTCGATCTCTGCCAGCTGATTTCCGAACGGATGGACATTCAGGAGTTCTCCATAAGTTATGTCTCCCGCCGGAATATTGGCACGGATACCTCCGCCGTTTGTGAAAGCAATGTCGGAACCAAGAGTCTTGCGTACGGCATCGGATGTCAGGTTGCCCAGATTTGTTTCAGTATTCCGGATGATTCTTACTGAAGGTGTCGATGGATCCATAATGTACAGCGGATAATTCGTATGTCCTACAACCTCCGCGAGCATTGCTGTATACTGCCCTTCAATATTAGAAATATATTCATCCATGGCTTCAGATTTGCCTGTATAATCGCCTGCCGAAATCAGATCCGATTTTATCCCGTCCGAACTAATGGTCAGTTTTCCGAGATTTGCAAGCTTCGTGCCCGTCTGAAGGAGAACAACATTCTCTCCATCTGCATTCTTGACTCCATTTTCATTGACAACACTGTGCGAATGGCCGTCCAGAACCGCATCTATTCCTGTTGTTCCCTGTATTATTTCCGTCGACATATAAGGTGAAGATGCTGAATCAATCCCGAGATGCGCCATAAGAATGACATAATCCGCACCCTGCGCTTTTAAGGCATCCGCCGAAGCCTGGATGGCGCCTTTAAGCTTTTCACCTGTCGTATCCTGAAGGAAACCGTAAATATAATTCCCATTCCCATCCTGGAAATATACAGGCGTCGAAGACGTAATTGTCTGAGGCGTTGTTGCCCCGATAAATCCGATTTTTCGGTTTCCTAAAGTAACCAGCTTATAAGGAGCGAAAACCGGATCTTCAGAAGGTTCTTGAACAAAGTTGCAGCTCAGATACGGAAAATCCGCCTTTTTTACAAGACTGAAGAACTGATCCATGCCGTAATCAAACTCATGGTTGCCCGGGATAGCCAGATCATAGCCGGCTTCGTTCATGATATCCGTAATATAAGATCCTTTAGAAAGCGTACCGATGGCACCGCCCTGGACGGCATCGCCGCAGTCAACGAGAAGCACAAAGTTACCGTCGGATTCCATTTCATTTTCATATGCCTCAACACCGGTATATCCCAGAGAAAGAGGCGGCTTGGCAGTATTTGTATTCTGATCGACGGCACAGTGAACATCATTCGTAGAAAGAATGACGATATCCGAATCTGAATTCTTTATAAACCACTTCTGGGCGTCTGTTCCGTTCGGTTCATAGATCTGTACGTTGGTCCCGTCTGCTCTGCCTCCGCCGTATACATCGAGGCTCTTCCCTGAAAGTGCCGAATAAATTGTAACGGTTCCGTCATCATTCGACTCAATTCTCCAGTTCTGTGCCAGCGTATTGTTCCGGTTATAAAACTGCACATTTGTAAAATTTGCTAAACCTCCGCCCTGAACATCAAGAACCAGTCCGTTTTCACTGACAAGACGGCAGCAGCCGTCACGTCCATAATCGATCCTGAAGGAAGTTTCCCCGGAACTTGAAATATCGGCATTCGACCCTGATTTTCCGGTATTTCCGGCCTCTTCCAGCGTTTCCGTTGAGGAGAGGCAGCTGACAAGCGTCCATTTTTTACCAAAATACTTATTGTCCGTATTTCCGGTCTTTATGGCACGGAACTTCTGGGCAGGCGTTCCGTTGCTCTTATAAGCCTGGACATTGGTTCCGTTAAAGCTGCTGCCGTTTTGAACATCAAGAACCGTCCCGAGAGCTGACATAAAAGTAAAAGTTCCATCCGCATTGGAAATGACAGACCATTTCTGTGCATCCGAATTATTTCCGTGGTATTGCCAGACGTTGGTACCCGATGCTTTCGAACCGCCCTGGATATCCATTGCATAGCCTGAGCAGTAGGCATAAAAAGAGAATGTACCGTCATCGTTTTCTTCCGCAATAAACTTCTGAGCATTCGTGCCATTTGATTGGTAAATCTGAAGGTTAGCCCTCTCATTATAAGAAGCGTTCGAAATATCCAAAACCTTGCCGTCCCCGACCTGAGAATTGAAAACGTAAATACCGCCGTCCTCAATTGTGGACGCACCGGCAAGCGCCTCTTCTTCGGATGCTTCCGCCTGAGCTGAAGTATCCGAAGAAGGCTGCAAATCATCGGCCAATACATTAACCCCGCTTCCCTGTAAGGCCATAGATGACGACAAAATGAAGATTGATGATAATGATAATAGTCTTTTTACTAACCCTTTTCGCATACTCTTTCTCCCTTCAAATAATAATGCCGTTTCACGTGCTTCTGCCATGTTGCCTTAAAATGCTCTACATTTTTACTATATATAATTTTCTGTAAATTTCAAGCATTTCATATATTTTTTGAACACTTGTACATATTTTATAAGATTTCTGAATTGAGTGCACACATAAATTCAGATTTTTGACCTTGGATGCGCCAAAACATAATGGAGGAGCAATTTTCATTCTTTTAAACTCAAAAAAAAGGAATTCCGTTTGGAATTCCTTTTTGTACTTCCTTTATTTCTGCGTTTACAGATTGGTTTTCATGAAATCTTCCAGCTGTTTTGCTTCGTCTTCTTCCTTGTCGCCTTCGATTGTAAAGTCCACCTGATGCCCCTGCTTTGCTCCCACGCTCATAACTGCAAGCAGCTTCGCAGCGTCAACCTGTTTTCCGTTACAATCCATTTTAACCTTACTTGAAAAAGACTTGCAAAGCTTAACGAGCTGTCCTGCCGGTCTGGCATGGATGCCTTCACCGTCTGTAATCACATAGCTGAATTTCTGCATGGCACTTCTCCTTTTTTTTTGTTTAATTGTACCACAAATAGTATGCACGGAATCATTTTTTTAAACAACTTCACTTTCTTTATTCCTTCGGAGCAAAATCAGCCCGCCTGCATTGAGGTTTCCGCAGCCTCCGCTC
>DCDB01000068.1 GCA_002316215.1 Lachnospiraceae bacterium UBA1066
CTCCGCTTCCTTTTTGGCTTTCAGAGGAATGCGGAACCATGATTTCTTTGTCTTCTGGAAGACTTCTCATTCTTTCTTCACCGTAGATATAATTCGCAAGCTGAAGCTTTCCGATGTCATGGACAAGACCGGCATTCGCGATATCGCGCTGGAATGCCTCGCTGTATCCGAGCTCCTTTGCCAGGTCGCGCGCGAGGCAGCTCACATAGACACCGTGCTCAATTTCCTCTGTCAGATTATAGTCTACAATCCTTCCCATTGCATCTCCATATATCAAAATTTTTTCGAAGGTTCTCCGCCTGAATTTCTTGCTGCGGGCATCCTTCTGCTTTCACTTTTTGTCCCCAGAACATACCGTTACCCGTAAATTCCAGCTTTTTTAACTTTTACGGGTAGTGTTTCGTTCCCGGCCGTATTCAAAAGTATGCCTTTACCCGTAAAATTTACATTATTTTTCATTTTACGGGTAGTATGTGTCTCCTTTTATACCTTTGAAGGAACATGCTTACCCGTAAAACTCTCACTTTTTTCCATTTTACGGGTAACGAATCCTCGCCTCACGGTAAAATGCTTAAGAAACTACCCGTAAAATTTAAGATTCCTGAATATTTACGGGTAATGTTTCATAAAACCACATTCTCAGCACCTGAATATTACCCGTAAATTCTGGACTTCCTCTTTTCTACGGGTAAACCCGTGTTCGGGGCCGCCTCTAACTTTCGTCGGCCGCGGGATTGTCTTTCATTTTTCAAACCCGGTCGACGGAACGTGCACAAAGCCAGCCGTTCCTGCCCCAAGAATCCTGATCTATGCCGCATCCCGGGCTTTTTCATCTTAAGAATCCTGTGGCGCCTGCATCCGGCTATACGCGCCGCATCCCAGGCTTTTCATCTTAAGAATCCTGATGGCATGGCGGTTTGACGCGGTTCCGGATCAGGCTTCCTGCCCGGCCTGCCTCAACAGGTAGGTGCGCACATCTTTCGGATTGATTTTCCGCTCGATGCGTCCGTCCGGGGAAACGGTCTTGGACGAAGCGCCTGCGCCGAAAGCCCTGATATCCTGAAGTTCTTCCATAATCAGGATGTTATAGAGGCATTCTTTTCCTTCACGCGCAAATCCGGTATTTTCAAGCCCGCCTTTCATATCTTTCTGGCGGTAAAGGTAGTACGGCCGCATACCCATTCCCCTTGCACAGGCGTAGGCACGCTCGATGATTTCGTCTGAATTGTGAAATGAAAGTCCTTCGTAGTGCGAGAAATCTGAACTTTTCCCTTCTTCGATTTCTTCCCGCAGATCTTTTTTAAGACGTGACGCGCGTTTTACGGCAAGACTGTGGATCGTCAGCGAGTCGGGGGAGAGCTTTTCGATTTCTTCCAGCGTATGCTCCACTTCCGGAAGGTCTTCGCCCGGGAGTCCCAGAATGATGTCCATGTTGATGTTGTCAAATCCTGCTTCTCTTGCCAAATGAAAGGCTCTCACGGTATCTTCCACTGTATGTTTCCGCCCGATGAGATCGAGGGTTTTCTGGTTCATGGTCTGGGGATTTACGGAAATCCGGGTCACGCCGTATTTCTTTAGGACGGCAAGTTTTTCGGCTGTAATTGAATCCGGCCGTCCGGCCTCCACCGTGAACTCTCTGATCCCATGCAAGAAAAATTGATCAGCCTGAGTTCCGCACGCCTGGGCGCTGTCTTTTCCGGTAAAACCTGACGCGTCCGCGCTGGAAGGCAGCTGAGTCCCGCATGCCTGGGCGCTGTCTTTTACTGCAATGCTTCCGTCTGCTGCAGGCTGGCCGCAGTTCTCAGAAACTGCCGATAAAAGTTTCTCCAGCTGCTGTGCCAAAAGGGCCGTCGGCGTACCGCCGCCGATATAGATCGTCTGCGGCTTTGGGGCGCGGCCTTTCATTTCACGGATCAGAGTATCCAGGTATTCATCTATCCGCTTTTCCCAAAGGGATACGGGGCTCGAGGAAAACGTACAGTAAAGACAGATGGACGGACAGAACGGAATGTTGAGGTACAAACTGTAGGAGTCCGCGCCAAGCGGGATTCCCTGCAGTATTTTTTTTTCATTTTCAGCTACTTCCAGAGCAAGAGCGATTTTTCTGTCGGAGACCAGATAATTCTCTTTCATGTAAGATGTAATTTCAGCGGGACTCCGGCCCTCGTCCAGCATTTTCGTCGGGATTTTCGTCGGGCGGATGCCCGAAAGCGTCCCCCACGGCAGAGTCTTCCCCGTAAAATCCGATAATGTTTCATAAAGCGTTCTTTTCAAATTGTCTTTCGCTTCTTTTCGATTGACATAATCCGGAATTTCCGCCTCAAATAAAATGTCACGGGCAGCGCCGCACCTGTCTGTGTCGCTGTCCGTGAAAACACTTACATCATCATCCGGAAAAAACGCTTTCACAAGCGAATGTACATCATAAAGAAAATCACTTTTATTGAGCCTGACGCCAATATCCATACTCAAAACACCTTTTCACAGTAGGCTGCTGCCACTTAATATACCACTTCATGTCC